>JBLNFG010000432.1:0-7870 GCA_050263495.1 Myxococcales bacterium
GGCACACACAAGCGGAAGTAGAATGAACAGTGTCTTTCTCATCGGAATGATCCACGCGGCAGTAGACGCAAGCGAATTCCACGGACTCGACTTAGAGCCGGCAGTCCACCCAAGAAACGAAGGCGCTGCGATTCACGGACTCGTCAGTACATTTGGCCTCTGGGTGAGAACTATTCCAGGAGCAATAGTCCTTCGAAAGCTGTGCAAATTCGTTACCCAACCAGAGCAACCCCACCGTCTTCTCGAGTTCGGGTTCCTTGGTCGCTTCCTTCAAGTAGAACAGAACCGAGTTGGCCCGTCGATGCGATAGGGCTCGGTTCTTGTCGACCGTGCCGGTCTTCGACGCACGAGCCACGACGAAGAAGTAGCGCGCGCCCTTGCGCTCGAACCACATGTCTTCGAGCAGCTTCTTTGCTTTCTCGTCGAGATCTTCCTTGCCTTCCTCGAACAGCACGACGCCGCCTCGATCCTTGAGCGGAGTGAACAGCTCGTTGAAGTCCTCGTCGTTGATTGAGGCAAAGGTCTTGACATCTGCCGGTTGGCAACCGCGACGACCGCCTTCCCCACCCACGAGTCCGCAGGAATGCAAGACGCGCTCGAGCACCTGCTTGAAGCGCGGCGTGCAGTAGGCAACTTCCGCGTCTGCCGCGATGGCGACCTGCTGCTTGGGCGCCTCGGGCATGGTCAATCGTTCCTTGGCCGAACCGACTGCCGCCTGCACTGTGACGATCTCGATGACGAGAGCCAGCAACCCAGCGGTGACACCGCCGAGCGCTGCAGCCATGCCGGGCGAACGTTTCTCTTCAATCACTGGATCACCTCCGGTGCGAGTTGCTTGAGCGTATATCTTAGCCCTAGATCAGTATCCTCGTCGCACAAGCGTCGGGTACCCAGGTACACCTGGGGTGTGGACACCGGCACTCCGTTGTCGGCGGCAAAGCGTAAGTGGCGATTCAGTTGGTTCTTGGTGTCACGCGCATCGATGCAGTTAATGATCGACGCCCCCCATTTCTGCTGAATCGCCGCCTTCATCGCAGCTTCGCCCTGCTTGCCGGCGCGGGCCAGGCTGGCTTGGTTCTCGAATGCCCACTCCAACATCTGGCGCGATTGATTCTTGCTGCAGAGGATGGCTTTGGATAGGACACAGGAGCCTGGGTGCAGTGCTTGATCGAGCATCCAGTTGCAGGTGCTGTCGAGCGGGAACAGCACCAACGTGACGTCGAATTTCTCGATTACCTCTTCCGCTTGCAAGCGTTCGTGGAACGCCTTGCAGGTCGGGCACAGGGGATCTTCGAAGAACAGAGCGGGTCGCACGGCGTGCGTGCCGCGGAACTTCAACAACGCATTCTGCGGATCTTCTGGCTTCTTGAGCTCGCCGCACTGCGTGAGATACGGACGATGGTCGGGAGCGCTTGCGGCATAGACGCCAGCGGGCAGAATCGTGACCGCGCCAAGCACAAACAACCAAAGGGCTGCCATGGCAGGATTGCCATCAGGTCTCGCTGGCTGTGCGTCGCGTCCCATCATGGTCTCGGTGTCGCGTCGGCGTGATGCGAGCCAGCCCATGACACCGCCAGTTGCGACTAGTGCCGAGGCAATGTAGGTGCCCACGCAGGTCTTGCAGAGCGATCCCAGCTTGGTCATGGAGATCACGAACATGATGATCGAGACCAGCAGCGGAGTCAGGCTTACCGCAGCAAAAAACGCCAAGCTCGTGCGGCTTGCTCGATCGCGCGCCATCCACAAGTAGACCGAAAACCCAGCGAAGAACGCGAACGCGCCCAAAGCAAACAGAGAGATAGGGACTCCACCCCACAGGCTGTCGCGCATTACCGCTGAATAGGCGCTGTACATCGCGGCGCGACACGCCTCCCCCTCCGAAGTAACGGGGACGCCAGGGATAAAACTGCAATGAACTTCGTGCAGGCGGCGGTCCAGGTGGTGAGCGTAGTCGAGCGTTGAGTACGACCCGAACAATAGACCCAGGATGGAACCGACCAGGCTGAGGACGGAGGGTACCCTTGAGCTGTGGCCAGACATTTGGGGCCAAGGGTTGCGCCACTTTGGGAGTGAATGCAAGAAAGTAGACGGCCTACAGGCCGATGGACTTGGAGAAACCAGCCTATACTCGCGAGACTGGTCGATTCGGCCCCGGCGATGATTGCCAAAACTAGGCCAATAGAACGGGCGCCCCTGAACCGCTCCAACCGAGGTCGGGCATTTCCGTTCCAGGCTTGCTAAAACCCTGTCACTCACCGTCCGGTGAGGCCATCCGAGCAACTCCCCATGCGTCTCGCCCTTGTCATTAGGTCATCGTACGCAGAGAACACCGTCGTTACTTGCCGCGAGGCGTTCCTCGACAATGCACAGGTGTTCGCCGAGCGCCTGGCGCTGAAAGATGCTGCATTCGAGCTTGTAACGCTCGACGCCACGCGGGATCTACCGGAAACACTGGAACGATTGCTGAAGGAGCGAGCGGGGCAGCTCGAATCGCTTTTGGTTCATTTCACCGGCTACGTCGCGGTCAAGGCTGATCGTGGACCGGCCTTGTTGCTCGATGGCGCCCGACTCCGCGCGTTCCCGTTATCGCGTTTGCGTGCAGCACTCGAGGACGGTGCTCAGCAATCATTGGTAATCGTCAACGGCTTGGCTGTCGTAGATGCCGATCAGCCTCCGGACTTGGTCGCGACCAATGTGGGTGACGCGCTCAGTAGTTCAGGCGGCTCGATCGCGACGCTCGTCGGAATCGAGAGTGACCCAGCCACGAGCCGGCGCGGACCGCTCCGCTTGACCGATCTATTCCTGCTCGCCGTCGACCATTTGGCGGTAAAGGCGCGCGGCGGGCTCGTCACCGATAACGCGATTTACCAAGCGATGCAGAGCGATGTGCTGTCGTTCGCGGCCATCGCTGGGGTCGATCATCACGCGGGTTACTTTGATTTTGTCGTCTTACACGGCCCAACCGTGGACGGCATCCTAGACAACTCGGCTAGGAACGAGCGCTCGACCAAACCGGTACCAACCTACCGAGTGCCTTTGCCCATAAGCCCAGAGGGCAACGGCGCGTTCAGTCGCATCAAGAGTGAAGTGGAGCGATTTGTGAACGACGGGGACGACGAATTGACCCCGCCGTCCTCGGCTTCAGCACAACGCCCACACGATCGGAGCAGAGGGGTGCGTCGCGTCCCGACGGTGGCAGACACGCCGAACGCGCGCGCCGCGGGCCAGCGCGAGTGGCTCACCGAAGCTGCGTATTTTCCCAGCGCACCGCCGCCGCCCGTGGGTGCAGGGGGGGGCGTCGCGCGCACCGCTCAGAATACGTTGCCTGGCATTACCACGCTCCACGACGAAGCCAATCCAGAGCAAGAGCCGCCCGTCTCCGAGGATATTGACGAGGAGCAACGCGGAGAGATGCTGCCCGGTGAGCCCGACCACACGCCGACCGAGCCTCGCATCGAAACAGAGCCTAGGGACGAGGAACAGGAACCAGAGCCGGAACAGGAACCAGAACCAGAACCAGAACAGAACGATGAGGACTCTCGAGCCACGGGACAGACGCGACCCGAGCTCGGCAGCGAGGATCCGCATGCGCTCGTCGCGATGTACGAAGAGATGCTTGCACAATTGGACGATGGCGACGAGACGCATCGGGCCGACGTGCAAGCGAAGCTAGGGGACGCTCTGCGCGACGCACAACGAGCGGCGGAAGCACTCTTCGCCTATGAGCGCGCCCTCGATCTGGATCCGCTTCACTCCGAGGCGTTCGAGGGGGCCTGCGCACTCTACCGTGACGCAAACGACTTTGCCGGCTTGGTTTCGACGATTCGACGCAAGATCGAGGTTCTCGAGGAGCCGACGGAGAGACTCGCGTTGCAGGACGAGATTGCCGATATTTGGCTGCACGACGCGGAGGATTATCCGAGAGCTATCCTGGCACTCGAAGAGCGCTTGGCCGAGACGCCGGGCGATGTACTCACGATCCAGCGCATGATCGACGCGTACGATCGGATGCAAGACTTGCTGGGTCGCCTCGACGCGCGCGAGCAACTTGCCAAGGCCCCGTTAACTGAGCCGGAGCTGCGTGCCGCGGCATGGTTGGAGGCAGCGGAGATTGCGCACCACGATCTCAACGATCTGGCCCGCACCTTCCTGCTGCTCGAGTCCGCTGTCGAAACGGGCGTGCTCTTGCCGCACGCCTTGCTGCGCGCGGAAGAACTGCTCGGCGGGAGTCAACGTTGGCTCGAGGTCGTGGAACTGTACGAGCGCGCGCTCGAGACGTCAGTGGTGGAAGCTGAGGCATTCCACCTGGCCGCGCGCCTCATCGCGCTGATCCACGAACAGTCGTGCCAGGACGCTATCAAGCCCGAGACGCTCTCGAGGCTGGTCCAGCTTGCGGATCGAAACGCCGAGCTCGCAGAAGCTACCGTGACCCTGGTCGAGTCCGTCACTCAGGGCGCAGAGACGCTCGAGCTTTTGCAGCGGTTGCGCGCGGCTCAGCCGCGCAACCTGGAGCTCTTGCACCAAGTCGTAAACCTAGCCCAAGTCGAACACCCCGACGTCGCGACCAACTTGTCGAGCGTCATCTTGGCGCTCGGTGCGGCTACGGAACAAGAAGTGGAATTGGCGAAAGTCCTATCGACCGATACGCTGCCGACCCCCAGCCGCCCACTCGAGCACGCGGATTACGAGAGCCTCTTGTTCCCTCCGGATCTCGATCGCGAGATGACCTTGGGACTATCGCGCCTGGAGAAGACGCTGATCTCCGCCGGCGCCTTCGAGCGTAAGGACGCGCCAAGTGTGCCGAAGGATGCGGCGGTCGTCGATCCGGAGACGAGTACCATCACCTTTGCGCGAAGTTTCCTCTGGACGTCGCGGCTCCTGAGCACTCAAGCGCCGGAACTCGTGCTCTTGGCAGACGCGCCGACGCTGTTCCGATTCGTGCCGCAACAGCCGCCGCGTTTGTTGGTGTCACGCAGCCTGGGCAGTGGTTTCACCCTACCCGAGCTGGTCTTCCTCGTCGGCAGGCAAGCCGCGATACAGTTGCCCGGCTTGCTAGCGCGAGGCTTCTTCGATGACCCGCGGTCTTTCGGCGCGCTCCTCTATGCCCTCGGCGTGGTGTCGGACCAGCGCAAGCATGGCATCAAAGCATTGGCGGATTCCGAGCAGAAGCTCGGGAAGCGACTCTTGGCACAACTGGAAAGCGATCCGTCCCTCGACGCCGATGTCGACCGCGTCGTTGGCACGGAGACTCCGAGCCTCGAAGATTGTGAGCGACGGGCGACGCAGTGGATGAGAAGCGTCGACCAGGGTCGGCTCCGCGCCGCGTTACTGGCCTGTGGAACGCCGTCGATTGCCATCGCGCTGAATCGTAAGTTCCCGCTCGAGAGCCTGCTCTCCGAAGAAGAACAGATCGATCAACTTGCGGCTTTTGCCGGCAGCCCCGAACACTGCGAGTTGCGCTCACGCCTAGAGATCGCAAAGGAGCGCGTCTCGAGCTATTCGATCTAGATCGCGCGCTGTCCGCAAGACCGCTCCGCGCGACGAAGAGATTGGGCCCGAGGCCAGTCCTAGGCGGCCATCACGAGAAGAGGCTCCGCGCGATGCACGTTACGGCGCTGAAATGGCGCAAATTCGCCGGAGAGGCCCCCTGTGCGCCGGCTCCTGACAAGAACGCCTCTAAAACTCGTCCTTGGGCGATCCGTTGTTCGCCGTTAGGATATCGACCTTGAGCCGCTCGAGGGTGGTTCTCTTAGCAGCAAGACCAACTCACTCAGCACCGATGGCTATCGAGTGTCAGGGTTCAGGTTTCGGATCACCGCAACGCTGACTGCTGGTACCGGCAGCCAGAACAACGACCGCAATGCCGATCTACGATCCATCGAATCGCCGTCTCGTTGTCCGTGTCGTCTACGATGGTCCTGGGACCGCGGGCAAGACCACCAACGTCGAGCAGATCTGCCGTGTCTTCCCGGTGAGTAAGCGCACCGAGATGTACACCCCAGGGGCACTCAAAGGCCGCACCATGTTCTTCGATTGGCTGGAGCTTGACCTCTCCACGCAGACGAAGGTGCCGGTGCGCGTCCAAATCTTGTCAGTAACTGGGCAGGAAACGCGCTCATACCGCCGCCGACCTCTGATCCGATCGGCAGACACGGTTGTCTTCGTGTGCGACAGCCGCCCGGATCACCTCGCCTACACTCGGCAGCGATTGCTGCTGCTCCAGCGCTATTTGCGCGAAAAGAAGCCAAAGGTGCCGTACCTGATTCAGGCCAACAAGCAAGATCTACCGACTGCGCTCGAGCCCGCAGAGCTGATGGAACGCCTCCACTGGCGCGCAGAGGTGCCCGTGATCCCGTCAGTAGCCTCGGAGGGTCGAGGCGTGCTCGAAACGTTCCAGCAAGCCGCGAGAGCCGCCACGCGCTACACGCAATCCATCATAACGATGCGTGGCTTGCCGGCAATTGTCGGCAGACCCAAAAACGCGGACTCCGTGTTCGACGATCTGCTGGCGCTCGAAGATCAGCTCGACTCTGGTGCGGAGCCGCTGGCGGATCCGGACGTCACCGATCTCGAAGCAGAAGAGCAGCTCGAAGCTGTCGTGGCTTAGCCGGGGCTCCGTTTCGCGCTGGCGACTTGTCATTGGCTGTGAATGACGAGGAACACTAGTACCCCGAATCTTTTGAAGTGATGAGTGCTACCGAGGTGAGGGGTACTAGGAATTCGCGCAGCGAATTCGGGTTTGGGCTACTGCCCAACGGAACAAAACTAGTAGCGCGATGGCCGCGTAGCGGCCGGGTCCGTAGGACCCATCAATTCAATTGAATCGCGCTACTAGCGCGATGCTCGGACGCTACTTCCCGAGGCTCGTCTCATCACCGTGAGCTCGGCGTGCCCCGCTAGCCGCCGCTATCATGGCGACAAATCCGAGCAGGAACGCGAAGGTGATGGGCGACCTTCCCGTGGCGCATCCCGTCGAGCACCCAAGCGCGAAAGCGATCGCATAGCCCACGGCCCCCACGATGAGCCCTGCGGCGAGTGCAATGAGCCACCGCTTACATGCGCACCGCCGAGCCAATTTCACTTCGTTCTGGTCGCCGTCGAGCGGGTAAGGAGGCACTCTTATTTCTACGAGACGTTTCCAGTAACGGTTTCCTGGAGCCCTTCAATTGCACTGACCGCAGTTCACGGAGCTCCGCCGCCTCTTAGTGGGCCACGAAGCCCCCACACCCCTTCGCCCCCACTAGACACGCGAGTCGGCGGATGCCGAGCGTTCTGCTGCCCACCACCGCTCCGTCTTCGCCGGAGCTTGCTCCTCCCAAACCTGTCCTCGCGCGTGATCGCGCTGCGGGCAGGAGGGAGGAGCGCACTGAGATGAGAATGCCCGTTAGTACTGAAACGCGCTGTCGCCGATGAACTCTCTCAGAATCGAAGTCGGCGGTACGCGATCGGGGTAGAGCGCGACGAAACGGTCGACGAGGTTGAGCAGGCGAAACGCCGTAGGCCACGCCCCATGATCGCGTGGAACCTCGAACAGGTAGCGCTCGGCGTACACCTTCAAGACGGCTGCCTCATAGATGAGCGACGAGTCGAAGACGGCGTTCGCGTGGTGCTGATACGGGAAGATGTGTTTGCGTTCGCCGGCGCGCACGCTGTCCCAACGCGCGATGGTATCGGCGGCGCTGTAGCCGCGCGAGTGACGATCGCGGACGATGCGGCGAATCAGTCGGATGTCGGACGCGTGCAGCCGTGTGACCCGGTCGAACGGTAACTGCGCTAGGGGGCAGATGAAGACGCGGAACACCTCGTCTTTGCCGATCTGCGCGAGCAGACGCGGGTTCAGCCCGTGAATGCCTTCGAGCATGAGCACGGA
>JBLNFG010000433.1:0-6054 GCA_050263495.1 Myxococcales bacterium
GCCTGCGACCAAACCGAGTTCGCTCTGCGAATTGCTAGTGATCAGCGCGAATCGCTGAAGGCGAGCGATCGCGTATCTGTGTGGGCGTGCAGTACCTCCCATAATCGCAACGCGACGTAACCGACAACGCGGCCGGATGATCCCTGTTACTACCCATTCGACGCTAGTTCGGCCAAGCTAGGACGAATGCTTCGAGCGAGAGGCGCCCCCAGGGTTCGCGATGTGTCCGCACGGTGGAGACCCCGGAGTGCGCGAAACAGGTCCGGACGCGGCGGGCGCAGCGGGAACAGCTCCGGATGCGGCGGGAACAGCTCTGGGTGCAGCGGGTCGGAGACAATTCCCGCACGAGCGAAGCGGCGCTCATTGCATGGCCAACGAACGGTCGCGCTGGGGCTCGGTTTACTCGCGCTCAAGCTCATGTGCGGCTGCACGACCACCGGCGTGATCGTAGAGCTCCCGAACAGCTCGGGTGGCAGCGCGGCATCAGCCGGAACGCGATCAACGACGACGCTGCGAACCGGCGGCAATAGTGCGGGCACGGGTGAAACCTCGACCAAAGCCGGCTCGACTTCGGGATCGGCTCGGGGTGGTAGCTCCGGTGAGGGCGGCTCGACCTTATTCGCGACCACCACTGGGCGACCGAGCCATTGCTCAAACCAGACCCAAGACGCCGACGAGTCCGGGGTCGATTGCGGAGGAAGCGGATGCGCGTGGTGCGCCGAGGAATATGCGCTAAATCCGCCGGATCAATGCGAGAACCAGTTCTATTACGAGAACTGTACACCGGGTGACGCGAACAGTGCCTGCGGCGGCGTGTGCCAGCCGCGAAATGCCTGTGAGAATGCGGCGAGCAAGGACGGCACGGTGGGGTTTGCTTGTTCGCGATACATGATGTTCAGCCCACAAATGATCCAAGCCTCCGAAGATGACGCCACCGCACAGGGTTGGAGCACCTCCGATGGCTCCTTATTTCTTTACGCGGTTGCACGCCATGACGCGAATCTGGGCGGAGTCGATTCCGGCATGGTCGGACAACTGCCTTGCTGTGAGTGCTATCAGCTCGTCTTTGCCAGCCCCAGTCTCAATGGCGAGAACACCAGCGCACCGTGGCCCATCCCGAGGCCACTCGTCGTGCAGGTCTTTAATGTAGGGGGCAGCTCCGACAGCTTTGATCTCTACGTCGGCGCGGGCGGTTTCGGTGGCCTGAATGGGTGCACTGACGGCACCATCCGAAGCTCTGCCGGATTTGCGTTGTATGACGCTTACCCAAGCTTGGGGCAACCGAACGACGGTGGAGTCAAGTTTAGCAACCCCCTGCTAACCGAGTGTCGATCCGCTGGCGACAAGGCTCTCACACCTAGCTCAGTCGCGTCTGAGGATTGCCAGTCGAAAATCGCGGAATACTGCTCCGAGATCAGCACGTCGAAGTCCGCCTCTCTCGCGAGTACGACGCGGAACTCGTGCATTTACGGCAATCAACTGAACACGCTTTACCATCAGAGCTGGACGGTGTGGGCCAAGCGGGTGCAATGCCCAGAAAACCTCACGCGCGTCACCGGCTGCCGTTTGGCACCTGAGTCCGGTCTCGCCATGCCGGATGCAAAGGTCTCGAGCGCTGAACAAGCCAAGACGGCAGGCTTCTCTTCCGGGTACCGGACCTCCACCATGCAGGACTGCTGCAAGCCAGCCTGTTCTTGGACCGACAAGGTGGGCGGGAGGGAAGGCTCGAAGAACGCTGACGCTACGTTCTCGTCCTTCTACGCTTGTAACGCTTCCGACAATCCCATGGTCGAATCGCGATAGTGTTCAGGCCTTCACGAGCACTTTGCCGCGAGCCGCGCCCCATATAGGGCCGTACCAATCGCAGTCGAGATCGCCCAATAGCAAAACGATTTCTCGATGTCGAAGTCAATCAGGGCGTGCCCGAGGCTTTGGTTGCGACAATGAAGCGGCAGTACGACAAAGGCACGACCCGTGCTGATCGACTCCATCAGATGACTCGGGAGTAACGACGCGGCCTCGAAATCATAGTCCTCCGCCGCGGCGATCTCTCGGCCAGCGTCGAAGCCGGTAAGTAACGAGGCCCGATTCGGTCCTTCCTGTTCGGAGTAGGTGACAACGAAGTACGTTGAGAGTCCCAGGCGCGGCAAAAGGTCACGGATCCGTTGTACCAATTGTTTGAGATCGAACGTGCCCGACAGAGTATTGCTCACGTACGCAATATCGCGAACCCAACGTTCGAGGTGCAGTTTGTCCCGAATCATACCGCGTTGAGTCACTTCGCTGAGAGCGAGATGCGCCGAATAGAAGATCTGCTCGGCTCTGTCGTGGCGCTCGGGTTCGGCATGCAGCGTGGCGATGAGCTGCTTGCGTAATGCAACGACCACATCGTGACAAATCGCCGTGTCGAGCCCGCGAGCGATCCTGCGCCGGCCGAACTCCTCGAGCAGATTGCGGAAAGCTTCTGGTTCCGTACCTTTGATGTCAGCCACTAGGGCATTCAGCAATTTGATCTGCCAATCGGCGCCGAGAACTCCCAATTCTCCGCGCGCGGTGCGCGTCAAGGTGTCGAGTACGCGCTGCCGGTTCAGAATGAGCGCTGCCTCGAAGCTGTGCCGTGGCTCCAGCGCTGCTGCCTGGATGGCACTGGGCGGGCTCGACCCAGTCGTCGCAACGCATCCGCAGGAGTGCCGGACCACGAGTTCTGCTTCCACGTCGATCGTCTGCGGAACCGTGCCGATCTGCATCCAGTGAAGCATGTCACGTGCCGCCTGCCGCCCCAGTTTTTCCAGTGGTTGACGCACGGTGGTCAACGGGGAGGAAGCCAATCGGGCCTCATCGATATCGTCGAATCCCGTCACCGCTACGACGCTGGGCACCAAGATGCCTTGCTCTTCGAGTGCCAGGCTCGCACCGATGGCCATGTTGTCGTTGGAGGCGACAATCGCGTCGAGATCTTCGAAGCGAAGCCCTGGAATTTGACCTAGAGCCCGCACGGCAGCTCGACCGCTGACTTGCGTGAAGTCGCCGACGAACACCAGACGCGGCTCCAACGTCAGCTCGAACTTCTTGAGCATCTGAACGTAAGTCTGGTACCGCGTCTCGGCTTCGTCGTTGTGTAGCGGTCCGCGGATGAACGCAAATCGCTTCAGCTGATGTTGCGTCACCAAATGGGTCATGATGTGCTCGATGCCGCTCGAGTTGTTCGTTACGACGCTTGGAACGCCCTCCAATCGCACTCCGATGCTCGAGTGCGGGATCCCCGTCAATCTTTGTTTCAAGAAGCTCTCGACCCCGGTGCGACCGACATGATGCATTAAGGGAGAAGTAACGATGACGACTCCGTCCACGTTTTTCTTACTGATCAAATCGAAGACGCGGTTGCGTGGACTCGCATCCTCGGGCGGCCTGATTACCCCGCCAGCGAAGCACAGCACGTTCACGCCAACGGCGTTGGCCGCGTCCAGGGCTCCCTTGATCACGCCCTCTTGGTATGGATCCCCGGTGCCGTCAGTCATGATCCCGAGAGTGGGCAGCTTCCCTAAACGCTGAACTACTTTGTCACTGCGGTCGGCCACGTGTTTCCCTTCGCGCGCATCGCGGCGAGCTTCCTGGAAATAGCCGCTGGTTCACGCTGCACGCTCCAGGCTACTCGCAGCAGGAGCCAGTTCCAAGGCTCCTCGCGTACCACCATGGGTACACATTGTGGGATAACGCTCGTGCTTGGCTTCGTGCACGAGACGGGTGGTGCTTGTCGCCTGCGGTGCAAACGTACGGCTCGCACATCGGCCAGCTAGTGCCGCTCGCCAAAAGTCTGGCCGGACTTTTGGCGCCGCTGCGCGGGGCTGCTGCGCAGCCGCGTCCCTCCTCGTTTTTCTCGGGGTTTCACCCCGAACCCTGCGCCCGCTCCGCGGTCGCCTAGTGCCGCCGTGGAGTTAGAATGACTACCGACACTTTTTCCGGCGAGCGGCACTAGTAGCGTGATCTATCGATAGAAAGGTGCGTTGGATCTGCCGCTACACGGCCGATCGCGCCACTTATCTCAGAAGCCTCAGCGCTAGTGGCGAACACGCTTCATGGCGTATCGCTTCGAACTCACGACGAATCCAATCCGAACTCTTGCGAGGCCGATCGAAATCGGCGAGAGTCGTTGCCCCGACGGTTTCAGAATGTGAACCGCCGCAGAGAGCCCGCACTCGGACCTTGCGGGAATTGCAGGCGCACGCACAAGTCTCGCCCATAGGATCGCCAGCCCGAAGCGGGGATCATCTGCCGCCATCCGGCTTGCTAGCTTGCCCGTTACAGCGAATCCAGTACTGTTACCCCTCCTGGCGGTCAGCCGCGCTTTCTCCCGCTGCCATCGCCTTCCTTTGGCGGCCTACGCTTCCGGTCTTGACACAAAAACTACTCACCATGAAACGCAACGCAAAGCCTCCGTCTGACAGCGCGGCACGAACGACGCTTGCCCTGCTCACCTGCGGCCTGTTGCTGAATGCGATTGGCTGCACGAATCGGGCAGACGATTGCCACATGCGCAAGGATTGCCCGCCTAGTCACACCAGTAGCTCCATTACCGAGGCCGGCGCGGGAGCGGGGGTTGGAGCGGGAGGCGTTGGCATGGGTGGCTCGTCTGCAACGAGCGAGAATGCCTGCGCCCGCGGCTGCGCCGGAGCGGCTCCAGCTCCCCATTGCCAAGACCCCAACCATTGCGTTGCATGCGTCGACAATGCTCAGTGCGGGGGGGCAAGTCCCGTCTGTGCTCCCACGACGCATTCCTGCGTCGGGTGCCTAGTCGATGGCGATTGCAAAGAGAGCTCGAAGCCCCTCTGCAACACCGCCACGAATATGTGCGTGGCGTGCGTCAAGCATCTCGACTGCAAAGACGCGTTGGCTGCTCGCTGCAATCCGAGCACGGGTAGCTGCGAGCCTTGCGCCACGAACGCTGACTGCGAACACATCGCGCAGAGGGGCATTTGCGACGAGAGAGCCTGCGTTACTTGCACTCCCGAAAACGAGACGCCCTGCAGCACCGGGGGGGTGCAGTATACCTGCGACCCCACGACACGATCCTGCACGCAGACGCCGAAAGGTAGCCGCAGCACGTGCCAGACTTGCGTCGCGGACAGCGATTGCGGCACGATCGATGGAGTCCCTGATCCGAACAGCCATTGTATCTCGCTGTCGTTTCAAGGTGCCCCCATTGGAAGGTATTGCCAGCGGAGCTTGGGCTCCCTGACAAGCTGCCCATCTCCGTATCTCGTCAAGCAACAGGCCGTGAGTGCATCTAGGAGCGAGCCGCTCACTTACTGCACGCTCAATCAGTCGGCGACTACCTGTAACGCATTACTCGACTTCTTTGCGGCAACAGGGTGTACGAACGACGACGATTGCGGCCAAGGCAAGGGCGGGCTCTGCCGCCAAGTGGGCATGGGCGCCAGCCCGCCCCTGGTGTGTACCATTCCGTGTGCGACCAACGAAAGTTGCACGGAGGGCAAATACTGCTCCGGCACCGTCGAAGGCTTCTGCAAGTGAGTGCGCGCCACGGCTCGGCACAGCGGGTTGGAAGTCGCTTTAGCGCTTGAAGAGACGCCCCAACAGACCACCCGTCGAGTTTGACGGAGGATCGCTCTTCTTGTGATGCGAGCCGGGCCCCGGATGATCGCTTGAAGGCTTTCCACCGACCGCGCGCGGCGGGACGGTCCCGCGGGAAGGTGTTTGTTTTTGGGGCGAGCGGCGCATCTCCCACAACCGGATCTCGCGCAAGGCATCGACGTGGTGCGGGTTTCGCTCAACGATGATTCGACAGTCAGCGACCGCACGATCGATCTGGCCGAGGCGCTTATAGACTTGCACGCGGTAGAAGCGGTTCTTTTCGCTATTGGGATTACGATTCACCGCCTCCGTCAGTAATTTGGCAAGCTCGGGCAGACGCGATTCGCTGTCTGGTTTGCACGCCTGAATCCAGGCACAAAGCGCCAGATAATCGGGCTGATCTGGATCGTCTTCGAGCGCTCGATTCGCCTCGAGTTCCGCGGCAGCCATCATGCGCTTCTT
>JBLNFG010000434.1:0-2687 GCA_050263495.1 Myxococcales bacterium
ACGTCGCCAGTTACCAGCTGCACTCGACGCTCGACTTCTCCTCGGTGCTCGAGATCGCCCGAGACATTGTCATCAACATGTTGGGTGCGGAGGTATTTGGGATCTACCTGGTAGACGAGCGGCTCGATCAACTGGTGCTAGTGGTCAACGAGGGCTATCCTGAAGATCAGTGCGGTAATCTTCCAATGGATGAGGCGACAAAAGCCGCTCTAACCGGCTCGGTCCAGACGGACACCGCGGCCAAAGGTTCAGAGGCGCCCGGTACTGGAAACCCTCTTCTGGTGTTACCTCTGCAGCTCGAAGACCGACCCATCGGGATCGTCTACGTGTATAAGCTCTTGCTCCAGAAGCAGGGCTTCCAGGCGGTGGATTTCGAATTGATTGAACTGCTCGGCAAACACGCGGCAACCGCAATCTATAGCGCGCAACTGCACGCACGCTCAGAAAGGAAACGCACCACGCTCGAGGGGGTCATGGAGCTGATTCGGTCCTCTGGGTTCGCGCCTCCCCCTGATACGTCTGGATCGTGGCATTCGAAGTGATGCTGTGAGAGGCTTAACCTGATGGCTTTTGGCGGCAATCTCGAAGACCTTCCCTTCTCCGACATCATCCAACTCCTGCATGTATCCAAGAAGTCTGGGAGCTTGAGTGTCGAAGGGCAATCGGGGACTGCTCGGATCGTATGCCGCGCCGGGTTCATTATCGACGCCAGTTTTCCGGGCGATACGGTCAGCATCTCCAGCCTGCTGCTTAAGGCGGAACTGGTCACGCGCAATCAGCTCGACCTAGTGCGGTCGAGGTTTCTGCCGCAGCAGATCGAGGGCGCCCAACTCGTCATGAGTCTGATTGATGCGGGCTATCTGACGCGAGAAGACGGCATCGAGGAACTCAAAGAGCTCATCCATCAGACCCTTGCCGAAATCATCGCGCTGAAGGAGGGCGAGTTCTGGTTCGAACCGGACGAGCTCGAAGCCGAAGGGAAACGCGACGAAATGTTCGTGGACATGGCACCTTGGATTGGGGTGGATACCCAGGGTGCGCTCATGGACGCCTTCCGCGTTTTCGATGAGAAGAACCGTAGCCTCGAGGAGCAGAAAGAGCGAAAAAAGGAGCGAATCAAAGAAGTCGTCGCCAGAATCACCATGATGCCCGAGCCCCCGGCCAAGGGCTGTGGTGTGCAGTTGAGCGACGAGGTGCCGCCTACGCTTCGAGAGGCCATTCTCAAGGGGCAAGAGAACGACGAAAAAGACCTCTTGAGTGTCCTCGAAGAGATGGACGAGGAAACACTGGACCAAGTGTTGGCCCCGCCCATGCACGCACTGATTCTGAGCGCAGATTCGTTTACGAAGTACACCATGCACAGCCTGTGTCGTGACAGTGGTATTTGCGTCACGATCTCTGAGTTGGAGGTGGATCTACGCGAGGCCTACGAGCTCGGAGCGCGTGAACGCCGCTCGATGGCATTGATCATTGATCTCGGGGACGGCGAATTCGAGAGTCTTGGCTGCCAACGACGCATGGCGATCGCGGCGCGAATGAAGTCGCACAATCCCGAACTACCGCTCGTATTTCTGAGTAACACGACCGAGAACGACCACACCCTCAGGCTTTTCGAGCTGGGGGCTCGAACCGTTCTACACAAGCCGGGCAAACCAGCCCCGGAGTCTGCTGCACCTATTGACGCAGCCAAGAGCTTCAACGCCGTCGTGCTCGGATGTCTAAAAGGGATCTTCCGAGAGGAGTACCGCCTGCGGCTTGCAGTGCAGGAGAGTCGAAGCGAAATGGCTTCGCTCAAGAAGCGGGTTCAGGAAATTCAGGACCGGCAGAGCTCGATTGACATCTCAATCATCATTCTGCAATTCGTTTCTGAGCTACTCCAGCGCGGCATCATCTTCTTGGTACGCAAGACCGATCTCCTTGGCCTCGGCAGCTTTGGAGTTAGCAGTCACTCGGACACCATTTCGACGGCCGCGATGCGCATCCGCATTCCCCTTGAATCGCAGTCGATTTTTGCTGAAGTGGTCAGTCGTGGCATGGTTCATCACGGTGCGTGTGAGGATGAGATTCTAAAGAACTCGCTCTATAGCCACATCGGAGCACCTGCGTCCCCCGAATTCCTGATCCTGCCGCTGAAGACGGAGAATCGGACGATCGCCGTCGTATATGGAGACTTTGGTGGCAAACCCGCCAATCCGCCCTTCAAGACCGATGCACTGGAAATCTTAGCCAGCCAAGCCGGAATGGCGATGGAAGTCGCGCTGCAGCGCAGCCGCAACGAGAAGAAGGTCGGGTAGACGCTCCAACCCATTAGCGTGGGCTGGCACCGAAGACGGACTACCTCAACCAGTACGGCTGGTAGTGGGTCAGCTCACTAGCTGCCATTGCTTTCCGCTGTCTCGCCTGCGATCAGTCGTTGCACGACCTTAGGAAAATTGGCGGGCACAAGTACGGTGCTATCAGGCGCTGCGCGCAAGGCTGCCTCAGGCATGCTACCGACCGCACAGGTTTTAGGATCTTGGACGAGAATACTAGCCCCAGCGCGAGCAAGTTCCGAGATCCCAGCGGCCCCATCGCGTCCCATTCCTGTCATGAGTAGAGATATTACGGCGGAGCCCAAACAGGTTGCAGCGCTCGAGAACAGAACATCGACGCTGGGCACGCCGCCAACACACTTCGATGCACGCGGC
>JBLNFG010000435.1:0-10995 GCA_050263495.1 Myxococcales bacterium
GGTAACAATAGTCAGAACGATACTTCGACCCCCTCTAGCCTGTCGGGAGCCGAAGATGTTATCATTGGCGAACACGGGGGCCTGGCGCCCGTGATGCAACTCGTTAATTGCGTCGCAGCCACGGACGTTCCCGTACTCATCTTGGGCGAGAGCGGCGCAGGTAAGGAGGTTGTGGCGCGGACGATTCACTCCCGATCGCTTAGAGCCGAAGGACCACTCGTCAAGGTTAACTGCGGCGCAATTCCACCGGAGCTTATCGATTCCGAGTTATTCGGGCATGAACGAGGAAGCTTCACTGGCGCGGTCGGACTGCGTAAAGGGTGGTTTGAACGTGCTGACTCGGGAACACTCTTCTTGGATGAGGTCGGGGAGCTACCGCCGGCAGCCCAAGTACGGCTGCTCCGAGTACTTCAGGATGGCACCTTCGAGCGCGTTGGCGGCCAACGGACGTTGAGCACCAATGTGCGGATCGTTGCCGCGACCCATCGCAATCTGATGGATATGGCGCTGTCGAACCGTTTTCGTCATGATCTCTGGTATCGCATCAGCGTCTTTCCGATCCAGCTCCCCCCATTGCGCGAGCACCCCGAGGACATTCCTTCGTTGGCAGCGTACTTCGCCACGCGCGCTGGGGAACGACTTGTCGGAGTACCGCTCGCTCCGACGCGAGAGGATGTTGAGATCTTGTTGCGACAGCAATGGCCCGGCAACATCAGAGAGCTTGCGTCAGTGATTGATCGAGCCGCCATTCTTGGACAAGGGCGGGTACTCAGGTTGACGGATGCCTTGGGTCGAACTCAAAGCGAGATCCCGCCGCGACCACTTGAGTCGGCTCCCGCTAGCGTTGAAGTACCCGTGATGCCGCCGTCCTCGAACGTAGGCTCGCTGAACAAGATCATGGTCGAACACATCGAGCGTGCGCTAGCCAGCACGCGGGGTCGCATTGAAGGTAAAAATGGCGCGGCTGCAGTCCTGGGAATCAATCCCCACACCTTGCGCGCCCGAATGCGGAAGTTGGGTATCGATTGGGCTCGGTTTCGAACAAGGGTGCCTTGATAATGTCGCCGCCGGACAAACCTTCGCTCGAATCCGCAAGCAATGCGAAAGAGACATCCCATCGCGGAGGCGAGCGATCGGGGATCATCCGCTCCCGCAGGACTCGATGACAAGAAGCGTCGGGCAAAGAAAACTCGATGTGTGCCCGATGTCACGCACTGGGGAGACACCGAACAACGAGTCTCACTCATTGTTCGGTGCGAATGTCTTCGAAGTACGCTGGTTGGACGTTCTCGAAAAAGGTAGGAACTGACCACCGACACATGTGGCTTGACCACTACGCTACAGCTTCGCGTTCCCTACGACTTCGTGCTCACGTCAGGGCCAAAGCATCGTCCAGCGCTTCGATGATGTCGTCAATGTGTTCGAGGCCGATCGAGAGCCGAACGAGATCGGGCGTGAGTCCACTCGACCGCTGTTGCTCCTCGGATAGTTGTGAGTGCGACGTACTTGCCGGATGAAGAATCAGACTCTTTGCATCCCCAACGTTTGCCAGGTGCGAGAAGAGCTTGATGCCATCGATGAGCTTCACGGCAGCATCGTATCCCCCCTTGATCCCAAACACGACCATTCCTCCAAAACCGTTCCTCAGATACTTGGCAGCGGTCGCAGCGGACGGATCATCCTTCAACCCTGGGTAGCGGACCCACGCAACCTTTGGATGATTCTTGAGATGAGTGGCAACCTTCAGGGCGTTATCGCTGTGCTTCGCGACACGAATTGGCAGCGTTTCAATCCCTTGCAGGAAAAGGAACGCGTTGTCCGGCGAGATCGCAGCGCCCAAGTTGCGCAACGGGACCGTTCGCGCCCGAAGTGCAAACGCGATCGGCGCAAGCTGGTCAGGGAGGTCATGTGCCCAACGCAGTCCGTGGTAGTTGCCATCCGGCTCATTGAGTAGCGGAAATCTCTTGTTGTTCCTCCAAGGGAACTTTCCCGAATCCGTAAGGATGCCCCCGATTGCAGCACCATGGCCACCGAGCCACTTGGTCAGCGAATTGACGACGATGTCCGCACCATGTTCGATGGTGCGCAGCAGATACGGTGTCGAAAACGTCGCGTCGACGATCAGGGGGACGCCGTGTTGGTGCGCGATGTCGGCAATCGCCGCGATATCGGCCACATCCAATACTGGGTTACCGATCGTTTCGATGAAGATGGCTCGGGTACGGTCGGTGATGGCCGGCGCGAAGTTCTTGGGGTCCCGTTGATCGACAAACTTCGTCGTGATTCCGAGCTGTGGCAGGATACAATCGAACTGGCTGTAGGTTCCGCCGTACAGATTACTCGCCGACACAATCTCGTCGCCAGCCTTTGCCAAGGTGACAATTGAGTAGAAGATCGCGGCGGTTCCTGATGCAAGAGCCAACGACGCTGCTCCGCCCTCAAGCTCTGAGACTCGTTGTTCTAGAATATCGGTGGTTGGGTTACCGATCCGAGTGTAGATGTTGCCAAGCTCCTTGAGCGCAAACAGATTGGCAGCGTGCTCCGTGCTCTTAAACACGTACGAGCTCGTCCGATAAACGGGAAGCCCGCGTGATAGGGTTGCGTCGGGGGTCTGCCCTGCGTGTAGGGCCAGCGTCTCGAAACGGTAGTTCTTCGCACTCATGTCTCACAGTCCTTGCTGGGGCGGGTAAACCCGCGGCCACAGACAATATAACGGACACGCCGACACAATGCAAGACACCGCTCAACGTCAGCGCATCTTGCTCAACGCTTCGGACGCTTCACGGTAACACTAGCCTAACGCGAGAGGTCAAGCTCGCTGCCCGATTCAAACACCACCCAAACACGGCTTGGCGCTCACCCTTCGACGCGACGGTGATACCCGCCGGCCTGTGCGGTACCGTCGGCAGCCCTTGCGGTGCGGGCCGTCACGCGCGGCAATGATCAACTCGGTTGGCGACGCCAGCCCCCTCAACCGACGAGCGCCGTGTACGTCATCACCAGATACATCAACGTCCGAGCGTTGCTCACGTTTCGATACGAATGCGGAACGTCCGCGACGAACGCTATCGCGTCGCCTTCGTGCAGCACATGCGCTTCTCCACGCGCGCTGACCTCCACGCTGCCTTCAACAACTACCAGGTACTCCTTCGTTCCAGACGCGTGGGCTTCGGCCAGCTCCTCACGCCGACCCGCTAGTTCGAGTTCGTAGAACTCGACCTGATGCGGTTCGTCGACTGGGTAGAGTGCACGTGACGTGAAACCGCCGTCCTGACTATGAAGGATCTTAGAGTTGGCACGGCGTAGAACGATCAGATCCTTCGGGGTTGCTGTCTCGGAGATGAGCGCCGAGAACGGGACCCCCAAGGCCTTGGCCAGTCTCCACACCACTCCGATCGTGGGAACGCTCTGGGCGAGTTCAACCTGAGAGAGCATTGCACGCGACACGCTAGAGAGCTTGGAGAGCCGCTCCAGCGAGAGCCCGCGCTTGGTGCGCAAGCGTCGCAGATTCTGGCCAATGTATTGACTCGGATTCTCTTCTTCATCGCGGCCTGAAGTATCGGCAGGCTGCTCACTCTCCTGTCGTTTCGTGTGTTCCGTGCGATTTGGCAAGTCTTCGCGCGCGCCGGCGGAGCTCAGGGTCATCATCGATTTCTACCCCGAGGCTTCCTACCCATGTTCAAGTGGTAACCCAGCGTTGACCCAATTGCTTGTCCCGCCTTCCAGATTGTATAGAAGGTGAAACCCTGCTTCTTCTGCCAGCCTCGCCGCGTTTAAGCTGCGCACTCCTCGCGCACAGACGAACAGCACTCCATCACGAGTCAGGGCCTGCCGCGGCCGCGACTTTAGCTGATGAAATGGAACCAAGCGTGCGTGGGGCACGTGGCCGCGATCCCATTCCGGCGCATCCCTAGCATCCACGACATCCACCTCTCCCGTCGAAATCAGTCGTTCAGCTTCCTGGGGGCTCAGTGTCTGGACCATGCATCCAATATAGCGGACATTGTCTCGGGGGCAAGGTCAATCACACCCCCGTCTCTCGAGCATCTTGTCTAACAAAACAGACTTTGCCTTGTCAGAGTGGAAGCCCTAAGCTAATCTGCCTCGTACCGCATGCTAGTCATCTTGTAGCGGTCCGGTAGCTGCCTCTGGAACGGCTCGTCCATGGGCAAGCGATAGCGCGCTCTCGATCGGTAACACGCCTCTCGTTAAACTCAACCGAGCCGTCAACGGCTCTGGGGCATGTTTGCAGCCGATCAGGCTGCTCCGATCGCCGTGCCAACACCCGAGTTCGTGACAGCGCCACAGCAGACGCTTGCTAACGGCGGCGAGGCTGGCTCCGCTGGTGTCACCGCGTGTGGGGCATTCGATCCGTTCGCGAATTCGGAGCTGTTTGGCGGGCAGAGCGTGGATGTGGGTGATTTGATCAGTGTTCCGGGGCGCCCGATTAGCGCCGGTTACCCTGGAACGGTGCCATTGACCCCACCATCGCTTGGCCTCCCGAGTGCGGCGCAAGCCGATCTCACTCAAGTGCCGTATTATCTGCAAGGCAAGCAGACGCTGGCTGGATCCTCGAGTTCGGTCGCCGTGCCACCCCTACTCGACTCGACCATCGCTCAACCTGATCAGTTCGCAACCCGGCAGCCCGTGGCAGTGCCAACGAATCCTTTCGGCTCATTGGCGCCCGCTTTGCCCGACCCACGCGGCGGACCAGCAATGGATACCGTTACCTCTGGGTTTACGCCTGAGATTGTTTCGGGCGTCGCACAAACGTCCCTGCCCGGAACGATAGCTACGGCGAGGAAAGATTTTCCGATCCTCAACGAGCTAGTCAACGGAAAGCGACTCGTCTGGCTCGACAACGCTGCAACAACGCAGAAGCCACGAGCCGTCATTGATCGTTTGCGTCACTTCTACGAGCACGAGAACTCGAACATCCATCGCGCTGCCCATACCTTGGCGGCGCGCTCTACGGATGCCTACGAGGGCGCACGCAGTATCGTGGCACGCTTCATCAATGCCGGTTCGTCAGACAACGTCGTTTTCGTCCGGGATGCCACGGAAGCCATCAACCTGGTTGCACAGGCATGGGGACGAAAGCACGTAAAGCCCGGAGACGAGGTTGTCATCACTTGGCTGGAGCACCATTCCAATATCGTGCCGTGGCAGCAGTTGGTCGCAGAAACTGGAGCCAAGTTGCTCGTAGTTCCCGTGGACAATCGAGGCCAGGTTTCGTTACACGACTACGAGCGTCTGCTCGGCCCGCGCACGAAGTTGGTATCACTAACCCACGTTTCGAATGCTCTGGGAACTGTGGTGCCGGTGGAAGAGATGGTTGCGTCCGCCCATCGCTATGGAGCCAAGGTATTGGTGGACGGTGCGCAGTCAATCTCGCACATGCCCGTCGACGTGCGCCGCATCGATGCCGATTTCTTCGCGTTATCCGGACATAAGGTGTTTGCGCCGACAGGTATCGGGGTTCTCTATGGGAAACACGATGCGCTCGAATCGATGTCGCCGTGGCAAGGCGGTGGCAACATGATTGCGGACGTCACTTTCGAGCGCACCGTCTACATGCCACCACCGATGCGATTTGAAGCAGGTACCGGCAATATTGCCGATGCCGTTGGACTAGGTGCTGCATTCGAGTACCTCGAGCGCATTGGTATGGTCAATGTGGCCGAGCACGAGCACAATCTGATCGAATACGCCACGGCCGAACTGATGCGAATCCCAGGACTGCGCATCGTCGGAACCGCAGCCGAGAAGGCGGGGGTGGTATCCTTCGTATTAGCAAATCGGCCAGTGCCGGAGATCGGTGCAGCTCTGGCTGCCGCCGGAATTGCCGTTCGTGCTGGGCACCATTGTGCACAGCCGGCGTTGCGTCGCTTTGGCCTCGAGGCGACGGTGCGACCGTCCTTTGCCCTGTACAACAACCACGGCGACATTGATGCGCTTGTCGCTGTGGTCAACGACCTGGCACAGAGTTCAGGACATTAGAATCTGGTCAAGGCGGCGTGACCACGTCGCGACTAAGACGGTGCGGGCCCCCCATCAACCTGCCTGGGTAGCAGAGGGTAGCCCGCACCGTTGATGGGTTGTTCCTATAAGCGCACGAATCCCGTGACGAGAGGGGGAGTGCTTTGGTGCGTCACGGAATGCATCGGTCGCGAGGGTGCGGCCATTTCGATCGTGGGATGCACTTGGCGCTCTATCTGCTATAACGGACTCCGTTCTGCTCTTCGTGTGGCACTGCGCCACCGGAGCTCGCAAGAAAGGGATCCGCGGCACATGGCCATTTCTGCAGCAGCTGGGCGCAACCATCTCGGTACATTCGAACGCACTGTTCCCCCTGAAATTGAGGCCATCGCCGCGCGCCTCGTCAATCTGCAACAAGCTTCCGAAAATCCAGTGCTTGGGTTTTCCGAAGTCGAGATTCCGTCGGTCATCGACGTGCGAGATCTCGTCGAGGACCTGCGGGAAGCAATCTTTCCGGGGCTGGCTGGCGGCGAACGTCTTCAACGCACCGATGCTGTCCGTTCGCTCTCGAGCCGGCTGCACCACCTTCACGTGCGACTGTCGCGGGTAATCAGCGTCGCCAAGAAATTGCGCAAGGCTGCGCTCAGCAATTCAAGTTCTGAGCGGTTCGAATCCGCGACCCGCGATTCGCTCGACTTCCTTGCACGGCTTCCGAGTGTTCGAGTGGCG
This sequence comes from Myxococcales bacterium, assembly GCA_050263495.1. Classification (GTDB taxonomy): domain Bacteria; phylum Myxococcota_A; class Polyangia; order Polyangiales; family Polyangiaceae; genus FEN-1139. The sequence continues at coordinate 6,709 of JBLNFG010000435.1, forward strand.
TTGATGGACGATGCTTGGGCAGCCCTTGAAGGTGATCCGGCTGCCGCCAGCCTCGAAGAAATCGTGCTCTCCTACCCGGGACACTTTGCGATTAGCGTCTACCGCCTGGCGCACGAGCTTTGGAATCTGAATGTGCCGTATTTGCCCAGAATGATGGCGGAGCTTGCCCACCGCACCACGGGCATCGACATCCATCCTGCAGCCTCGATTGGTGCGCGCTTCTTCATCGATCACGGCACGGGGGTAGTCATCGGTGAGACGACGAAGATAGGCGATCGCGTGCGACTGTATCAGGGAGTTACTTTGGGAGCGCACTCCCCGCGCCGTCAAGGCGAACCAGAACTGAAGCGTGCAGACAAGCGTCACCCAACCCTCGAAGACGACGTGATTGTGTACGCAGGGGCAACCATACTGGGAGGCTCCACTATTGTCGGAAAAGGCGCGATCATTGGTGGCTCGAGCTGGGTCGTCGAATCAGTGCCCCCCGGCGCCGAAGTGACGGTGGATGTGGAGATCAAGGTAAGCTCGTCGCGGGCGCGGCCTTCGTCAGGCCCGCAAATGTGACGGCATGGTTTCTGCCTTGTTCTTGGGCGGTTGGTCGTGCAATCGCTTCAGCTGTGACGCGATTTCCCTGAAACGGGCCAAACGCGATCATTAACCGTGTCGCTACCCTGAAGAAACAGGACAACCTTCATCGTCCTTGGCGGAGCTGTTCATGGGTTCCTTGTATTTCGACCACTTTGCGACGACGCCGCTCGATCGTCGCGTTCTCGATGCGATGCTTCCGTACCTTCAAGAGGACTTCGGAAATCCCGCGAGTACCTTCCACCTCTTTGGACAGCGCGCAAAGGACGCCGCGCAACATGCCCGTCGCATCCTGGCCCAAGAGGTCGGATGTACTAGCAACGGTGTCATCTTCACCTCTGGTGCAACCGAGAGTAACAACCTGGCCCTGCGCGGAGTCGCTGACAAACTCGGCCACGCGCGGCAGCACTTGATTGTGAGTTCGATTGAACACAAGTCCGTGCTCGAACCCGCAAAGCTGCTCGCGAGGCAAGGGTTCTGGGTGACCTACGTCCCGGTGGACAAGCAGGGTCTAGTCGATCCGGAGCGCATCGCTGGCGCGATTACGCAAGATACGTTGTTGATCAGCGTTATGGCAGTAAACAACGAGATCGGCTCAATCCAGCCACTCGAGGCGGTGGGCAACGTTGCACGTCAGCATGGGGTGCTGTTTCATTGTGACGCTACCCAGGGATTGGGCAAGGTTCCCATCGATATGCAGCGTCAGGGCATCAACCTGCTCTCGCTCTCGGCGCACAAGCTCTACGGGCCAAAAGGCGTTGGCGCACTTTGCGTCTACGGCCACGAGCCCGCGGAACTGCTCGAACCCCTAGCACTTGGCGGTGGTCAGGAGAATCGCCTGCGCTCAGGTACCCTGAATGTGCCAGGCATCGTCGGACTGGCAACGGCCGCTGAGTTGATGCGGGCGCATGCACCCGAGGAGCAGATGCGCCTTCGGTCCTTGCGCGACGCACTGCGCCGGGGCCTAGAGAAGGCCATTGATGGAATCGCGATCAATGGTGATTTGGACTATGCAATACCTAGCGCGCTTAACCTCTCGATCGAGGGCATTCGCAGTTCGGCCCTTCTGGCTAGAATTCGGGAGGTGGGGGTGTCCGGTGCTGCTGCCTGCGGCGGGCAGTCCGCCAAGAGCCACGTTCTGGGTGCTTTAGGGCTCGACCGAAACCGCATTCAGACCGCACTTCGCTTTGGGCTCGGTCGGTTCAACACCGCTGAAGATGTTGCGGAGGTCATTGTGCGTATTGCGGCTGAGGTGAGCTGGATTCGGCGCCAACCCCGCTTCGATTTGGAGAAGGCGTCGTGAACACCAAACTGCGAGTTGCAGTATGCTCTAGTGACGGTCGCATGGTAGACGAGCACTTTGGCTCAACCTCGCAGTTTCTGATCCTCGAGATTGCGAAGAGCTCGGTGCACTTTTCAGAGTGGCGAAAAACCGAGCCCTCCTGCCAAAGCGGCGGTCATGATGCGAGTGCGAGCGCGAGGAACATCGCTCTAATCGAGGATTGCCAACTCCTGGTCGCTGTGCGCGCCGGTCCCCCGGTTCTAGCGAAGCTTGCAGCCAAAGGAATTCAGGTTCACCTGACAGACAACTCGATCGCTGACACGATCGAGTTGCTGCGTAACCAACTCAGTTGACCTGTGCTGATGCTCGCGCTGAAGCAGGGAGGTGTTTTGCCAATTCTATCGCTTTGTCAGTCTTTTCCCAAGTGAACAGTCCGCCTTGGGGTTGGCGACCAAAGTGGCCGAGCGCAGCAGTGGCGCGATAGATTGGGCGCTTGAGCTCCAAATGGTCGATGATGCCACGCGGCGTGAGGGGAAAGTGCTCACGGACAAGCTGTGCAAGCTTCTCGTCCGGTAATTTCCCGGTGCCTTCGCTGTTGACATGAACACTTACTGGCTCGGCTACCCCGATCGCATAAGCCAGCTGAACCTCAATCACATCGGCCAACCCAGCGGCGACCAGGTTCTTGGCAATGTAGCGGGCAACATAAGCAGCGGAGCGATCCACTTTGGACGGGTCCTTGCCGCTAAATGCGCCGCCACCGTGACGTCCTCGACCGCCATACGTATCGACGATGATCTTGCGCCCCGTTAGGCCCGTATCACCGTGCGGCCCGCCAACGAGGAATAGCCCCGTGGGGTTGATGTGAAAGGTGATCTGGTCGTTCCAAAGTTCCTGCGGCAGTGTTGGACGGATGACACGTTCAATTAGGGTGCGACGTGCCTGCTCACTGATGCGGTTGGTCCTCGGATCGACCGCCGACTGGTCATGTTGAGTCGAAAGCACAATCGTGTGCACGCGGACCGGACGACTGTCCTTATACTCGACCGTGACTTGGCTCTTGCCGTCAGGGCGAAGCCAGCCAATCTCTCCAGATTCACGGACTTCCGTCAGCTTCTCAACGAGTCGATGCGCGAGATGGATTGGCAAGGGTAAGAAACTCGGCGTCTCCCTGGTTGCAAACCCAAACATCAGCCCTTGATCACCAGCACCACCAACATCCACGCCCTGCGCGATATCGGGCGACTGGCTATGTAGCTTAGATACAATCTGCGCAGACCGGTAGTCGAACCCAATCTCGGAATGGGTGTAGCCGATTTGGCGGATAGTCTCACGAGCAATCGCTTCGGCATCGATCTTCGCCGTGGTGGTCAGCTCTCCAGCAATAAGCACGAAATCCGTTGTGACCAACGTCTCCACGGCAACGCGCCCATTTCTATCCTGCGCCAGTACTGCGTCGAGAATTCCGTCACTGACGTGATCGGCAACTTTGTCAGGATGGCCCGCAGTCACGGATTCAGAGGTAAATAGCTGACTCATGATGGATCTCCAGCAAGTGCGTTGGTGCGAGTACCGCCAGAAGTGCCCGCAGCTGTCGGATCTGGCGTACGTTCACCCGTGTCTAATATAACGCCTATGTTGAAGGTGCAAGCAGAATTAGCCGCCGGCGCAAGGCTCGCATCCCCCCGGCAAATGCCTCTGGCACGTTGAACTCGCCGCGTGTATCCAAGATAACAGACCGCATTCAACAACTCCCGCCACGGTGGGCGTCGCGGGCCCGCGTTGCCCTATACGCGGCCCCCCAATAGCCCAGGAGCTGGGGCTGCATGGCTGAAAAGCCGGGGCTTTTGTCCCACTGCTTGCATCCGGCGCACTGCGGCGTAACGTTCCCGGGCTCTTCCGCAATTGCGGCATCCCGACCGTAACCACCTAAAAGAACGCAATGAGCCCACGTACCGCAACCCGCTCCAGTAGTCATTCCCGAGGGTCCGCCAAGGATTCGAGTGCTCGCGAACAGAAGAGGGACACACCAAGGTCCAAGCCTCGCGTATCGAAGCCAAAGTCAGAGCCCGACGCCAGAAGATCCGATGAGGAGCCGCCCGTTGACGATGACGCGATTCCTGCAATTGGGGAAAATCTTCGCGCGCTCCGCACTGAACGGAACCTGTCGCTCGATGCGCTTTCCCAAATGTCCGGTGTGAGTCGCGCCATGCTCGGCCAAATTGAACTGAACCGAAGTGTACCGACCATCACGGTCCTTTGGCGCATTGCGAAAGCTCTCGATATTCCGTTCTCGTCACTGATCCGGGAGCCTGAACAAAAGGGGCCCGCTGTGTTGCGCCGAGCTGCAGCCCGGTACTTGACTTCCGCTGATGGCACATTCAGGAGTCGCGCACTCTTTCCGGCAGACGGCCAACGCC
>JBLNFG010000436.1:0-5644 GCA_050263495.1 Myxococcales bacterium
CGCAGGCGTGCCCGCTACAACGCTGGATCTGATGGTCGGAGGAGAGTCTGCCAATCGAGCTCCCATTATCCGTCGTGAATGGCTTTCTGCCAAGTTGGATGGGCGTTGACCACACCCTACCTCCACTGTCCCAATGCGAAACATCTCGCATTCCAGGTCCCTCTTCGAGAGCCCTGCCCACACCAGTGTTGGCAGTCAATCGGCGGCCTCGCCAGGGCATCTGCGGCATACGGTCGGCGTTGGTAGCGACACTAACAGACTCCATTCACGCCGCCTGAGGCTTTGCTTCAATTCTGGATACGGCGCCGGACCCTGCAAACCGCCGTAAGACTCGACGTGGATGAGGCCACAGAACGAGAGTCCCATGAGAAAGAGCTGATGCCTGGGCGCCAAATTTTCCACACTGCTGCAAGCCACCGCGCGACCAGCGTGTGGGCTATCTACCCGCCGCCTACGCGATTCGGCTTCAATTCGCCGAAAACTCCAGCAGCGCGATGTTGCACCCTTGGCGGCCGGCGCGAACACTCCCAGACATGTCGACCGAGGCCGTAGAAAACTCCGATCCGTCGCCGACTCCTAGCCCCAGTCCACAACTGTTCGAGGTCGCTCCCGCCACCACGCCTGGCTCACTCTTGCGTAGCTCCGGGCCAGCACCAGCGCGGCGCCCACCTGCCAGCTTCCCACCGGCACCGAACGAAGTGTTGGACTGTATCTACCCGCCGCGCAATGACGGAGATTTCTCTCCAGAGCGGGCGCTAGACGAGCAAATTGCCGAACTCGAGACTTGGGCAGTGACCAATCTACGCGCCGATCAGATCGACATGCTTCGATTCTGGGGCACGCGCGTGCTCGCATTCCTGGGTGCGGGCTTGGCCGCAGTGGCGGCAGCGCTCCAGGCAACCGAACTGGCGTGCAGCTCCGCAGTGTTTGCTTCGTTTGCGATCGTCGTTGATACCGCTTGGCCCGCAGCCAGCGATCGAATCGCGCGAAGGAGAGCGACTCGCGAGCTACGCGAGCTGCAGCATCAACTCAAGCTCAAGTGGGACAAGGTGCGGCTAGCACACCCAAATCCGAACGCTCCAAAACGGATAGCGCACGCGCTTGTCTTGCTCGATCAAATTCAGCTCAAACGCGAAGACGTCGGCCGCTACCTAGGCGACGCGTCTCCAGGGGTAGCCCACAAGCTAAGCTCGACCGAGTGACTCTGGCGAGTGACTTGGGCGCTCGACTAACGCCGAATTTGAGGGGCGTGCTTCAGCCGTGCGAGTGGATATTGCCCGACCAGATTGCGAATGTTCTGCTCGATCCCCGAATTTGTTGCGCCGTGAAAGAACAGCTGCGGAAGGCCCCCTTCGATCCGGCAGGTCACGACCAGACCCACGACGTGTTCGCGTTCGGCAACACTGCCGATCTCGTCCAGTAGACGTTGCGGCATGCGGCCTTTGGCGTCCGTGACGCGGCCTGATTGGATCTGAATCACGAACAGGGTCAACGCCTGCCGTGCCCGCCACACCAGCAACAGCAGCGGCAACCCAATTAGCCCAAGCACTACCCAGAGTTCAAGTGCACCCATGATTGCCGCGCGACCTCGTTGCTCGAGTTACTGACTCGACTTCGATAACCCATGTACGTGCTGACCGATCCGACGGAATCGTTCGATCTCTTCCGCGCTGCAGGGGCCCTCATCCAGTGCAGCCAACGCTTCGCGCATCTGCGCGACGTCCCGAGGCCCAGTCATGCAGACGTTGAAGTCTTGGTTGGTTAGTACGAAGCGATAACAGTCGCGTCCGCGCAGCGGCGCGCTTCCTTCGGGCATACGGCTCGAGGTCAGCAACCTACCCCACGCCGTTGCCGTGTAGGCCACGACGCCCGGTCGGTTCTCGGAAGGCAGATGAGGGAACACGTCGTGCTCGGCACCAGGGTGCGCTGCACTATATCGAACATGCAGAATCGAGTAGCGCGGGTCCTTTGCGAATTCTAGAAACTGAGGTCGCCGATGCGCGGATATCGCGAGTTGCCGGAACAGCCCTTTCTCGCGCAGCTTCTCGACTCTGTCTAGCAGCCTCGGTGAGGGCGGACCATTGAACAAGCCGAGCAGCAGGACGTCGGCGTACTCGAGGTTGAGCGACTTTAGTCCCTTGACGAAGAAGTGCTCAAGCACACCGGGCCACCGCGAGTAGCTTTGCAGAGCCAGCACCAATCGGTCGCGTTGACCGTTCTTGACGATTTCTCGCACGGCCTGCTGCATACCCGAACGACGTAATGAGCCGTGGTAGAAATAATTCACGCCTCGCTCGAAAGCTTCTCGCAGCGATGCGGCATCCACACCGTAGCCACCCGCCACCCCCAGCGGACCAACCTCGAGTTGACTTCGACCTAGACGCACTCGGCTCGGAAAAGCGGACATGGTCGGGCATCATACTCGAACCTGTTCGCCACCCCCACCGCAGCGGGTGCAACTCGTGACGATTGCCCGAAACACCAGGATCCACAGTGACCCCTGAGCCAATGCCGCCCGCTGTTCGATCCGGCCAGGCACCGTCAGGGGCCCAAAGCCGCCCAAAGGCGCCTGAAGGGCCCCGTGAGGTGCGCGGAAGCCCTTGAATTCGGGCGAAAGTGAGGGTAGGAGCCCGTGCCGCAAACGGAACCAGCCATGCGTTATTCGAAGTATCACGGACTGGGCAATGACTATCTGGTCATGGACCCCAAGGAAATTGGTCGCGAGCTTAGCCGCTCGGAAGTGGAATTGATCTGCCACCGCAACTATGGGGCTGGTTCGGACGGGATTCTCCTCGGGCCGCTATCGACCGATGCCGCCAACTTTGGGTTGCGCATCTTCAACCCCGACGGCAGTGAGGCCGAGAAGAGCGGGAACGGATTGCGCATCTTTTCGCGTTATCTCTACGATCGCGGCCTCGTTCAATCCGATCCGTTTACGATCTCCACGGCTGGTGGAATCGTGCGTTCGAAGGTGCACGCCGGCGGAAAGCTGATCGACGTTGAGATGGGCAAGGTGAGCTTCGATGCTGAAAGGGTTCCAGTTCGCGGAGTCCGTGGTGAAGTGCTGAATCAGCCGATTCGGGTTGGCGATCGCGATTTCTTGTTCTGCGCCGCCACGATCGGCAATCCGCACTGTGTGCTCCCGCTCGAGACCATCTCGGCACAAATGGCCAAAACGTACGGACCGCTGCTCGAAGTGGAGCCGCGTTTCCCGAACCGCACGAACGTGCAATTTCTCAAAGTGCTCGGACGCAACGACATCCAAATCGAGATTTGGGAGCGAGGGGCTGGCTACACGCTCGCGTCAGGCAGCAGCAGTAGCGCAGCAGCAGCAGTAGCGCGCCGACTAGGCCTTTGTGACGAACACATAACCGTGCATATGCCTGGCGGGGAACTCGCCATCACCGTGCACGATGACTACTCGATCGAAATGACGGGGCCCGTCGTCCGCGTCGCTGAAGGCAAAATCGACGCAGAAGCATTTACCGCGACTTTGCCCAAAGAGTGAACCATGGCGAAACTGAATCCAAACTACGATCGGCTTGCAGCAGGTTACCTATTTCCGGAAATCGGACGGCGAGCAAAGGCATTCGCCGCGGCGCATCCGGACCGAAAGATCTTGCGCATGGGGATCGGTGACACGACCGAACCCCTGCCACCGACGGTCATTCGCAGCATGCACGAGCGGCTTGATCGCCTGGCGAACCGTGACACCTACACGGGATACGGCGATACCAGCTTGGGCGAAGACGACTTGCGTAGCGCCATCGCCGCGGACTATGCGCGTCGCGGCGCACAGGTAAATGCGGACGAGGTGTTCGTCAGCGACGGCGCCAAGCCAGATACCGGGAACATCCAGGGGATCTTCAGCGACGACGCGATCGTGGCCGTGCAAGATCCGGCGTACCCGGTATATGTCGATACGAACGTGATTGCGGGGCGCGGCGGTGACTACGACAGAGCTCGACAGCTGTACGATCGATTTGTCTACATGCCATGCAACGAGCAGAACGGCTTCTTCCCGGCGCTGCCGGATGCTCGAGTCGATCTCATCTATCTCTGCAGCCCGAACAATCCGACCGGCAATGTGGCTACGCGAACGCAGCTAGAGCAATTCGTCGCTTTCGCTCGTAAGCACCGCGCCGTCATTCTGTTTGACGCCGCCTACCGCGACTACATTCGTGAGCCGAGTTTGCCGCGAAGCATCTTCGAAATCGAAGGCGCGCGAGAGTGCGCGATCGAGTTCTACAGCTTGTCCAAGGGCGCCGGCTTCACGGGCGTGCGACTGGGCTGGACCGTGATTCCGAAGACGCTCGTGCTCGAAGACGGGGAAGCGGGCAAAGCCCACCGGCTCTGGACGCGTCGGCAGAACACGTACTTCAACGGCGCATCGAACGTCGTGCAGTCGGGGGCGCTCGGGGCACTCTCTGAACAAGGGCGCGCTGAGTGCCAACTCATCATCGACTACTACATGCAGAATGCTGCTCTGATTCGCCGCACTTTGGAGGAGCTTGGACTAAAGTGCTTCGGCGGCGATAATGCCCCGTACGTGTGGTTGAAGACGCCCAATGCGATGAAGAGTTGGGACTTCTTCGATAAGCTCTTATCTGAGGCAAACGTAGTCGGCACTCCCGGTTCCGGGTTCGGGCCTAGTGGCGAAGGTTACTTCCGCCTTAGTTCTTTTGGGCACCGCGAGAACATTGAGGCCGCACTCGTGAGCATACGAAAGAACCTCAAACTCGGCTAAGCGTCATTGAGCGTCTGCTCACCCTCTTCGAAAGAGATTCCATGCATCCCGATAAGGCTGGTTTGCTCGACCCAACGACCGTCGCCGCGCTGGCGCAGCAATTCGGAACGCCGCTCTACGCGTACGACGAGCGTACAATCCGCGCCAAGTGTCGCGCAATTCTAGGCATGCCAAACGCGTTCGGTTTGCACGCTGGCTTCGCAATGAAGGCCAACAGCAGCCGTGCCGTGCTCCAAATCATCACGAGTGAAGGCTTTGGCATCGACGCTAGCTCGCTAAACGAAGCACGAAGAGCCGCACGCGCTGGAATAGCCGCCGAACGCATCATGCTAACGTCTCAAGACGTTCCCCTGGGCGAAGATCGAGTGGAACTCGAACGTCTATTCGCCGAAGGTATGATGTACAACGTGTGTTCGCTGCGGCAGCTCGAGCTAATCGCGGGTTGCGCGAAGCAGCTCGGCCGGGCTTTGTCGATGCGCGTCAGTCCAGGGGTGGGCACAGGCGAAACGGCGACGCGCAACACGGGCGACAAATACTCGAGTTTTGGGATTCACCTAGCCAACCTCGATAGCGTGCTCAACTATGCGCGCAATCGTGGTCTGGTAATTGGGACGGTGCACACGCACATCGGTTCTGGCGGCGATCCGGAGGTGTGGAGGCAGAACATTGACCGAGTCCTTGGGATCACCGAGCGCTACTTTCCAGACGCCACCGTGGTCAATCTCGGTGGCGGGTTCAAGGAAGCACGCATGCCGGACGAGCTCGCGGCTGACATCCAGGATCTGGGGCGAACCGCCAAGGCCCGCTTCGAGGAGTTTGCGGCTCGTACTGGCCGAAAACTCAAGATGGCCGTCGAGCCCGGTACGTATATCGTCGCCAATTCGGGTCACGTCGTGG
>JBLNFG010000437.1:0-2520 GCA_050263495.1 Myxococcales bacterium
GTGCCGTTCGCGAAGGAGTCGCCTGGATGACGAGCTATGTTGGAACCGTCAAACGCCCCGTGCGCACGATGACTGATGTCGAAATCGCAAAGGTGCTCCGCGTCAGCGGCGAACATCGCGACGGGTTTCGCGATCATGTGATCATCAGCCTGGCGCTGTCGACGGGGCTGCGCGAGCACGAAATCGTAGCCCTCAACGTGGGCGACGTTAGCCTCGAAGGCGTGCGATGCAAACGCCACGTGAAGTTGCGCGTATACAAGCGCTCGAGTAAGGATCCAGCCCTGCAGGAGATCACGCTCTCGGACGGTGTGCGCGCCAAGATCGAAAAACTTCTGCACGTGCGCACCCGCGAAGAGAAGATGCTCTCGCTCGATGCACCGTTGTTCGTCAGCAGATGTCACAAGCGGCTGTCGACTCGGCAACTGCGCCGCGCATTCAAGGTGTGGCAAGAGCGCGCCGGACTCGAGCGACGATTCAACCTTCATGCGACTCGTCACACGGCGGTGACATGGGTGTACCGCCGCACGCACGACATTCGACTCACACAGAGGTTCGCCCGACACACATCGATCGAGTCGACCATGATCTACACCCACTCGAGCGACGAGGACCTGTTGCGGGCCGTCCAGGAACAGCCCTACTGAAATCCGAGACCAATTTCGGCCCGCGAGACCTACTTGCAGATCATAATTGACCAGTGACCTCGCCGAGCTGCTCAATTCCCGCGGGCCGGTAGCCTCTTGGAATGGGCATTTCGACACCCCAGAGTCCTTCGAAATCGGCACCACCAAAGGGTGGCGGTGCGCCCACGGGCGCGAACTTCCGACCGCCCCCCCGGCCACCCTTGCTATGAGGCCAATCGTTCGGTCGCATTGCCGTCCAGGTTGTCGTGCTGTGCGCGTTGCCCTCACACGATCCACTATCAAACATGCCGATTCGCCAGGACTGTTGGTGCCGCGCAGCCGCTTATGGCTGCGCGAAAGCGACTCGTAGCTGAGTACCGCAGAAATGCGCAGGGAAAGTGGCCGTTCGCGTCCGACATGGCTGCGCCGAACAGACCCCAAAATCGCCGAGCGTGGCCTCTCCCACAGCCCGGTGAAGGTCCGCTTTTCCAAGGAAGTGGCCGTTCGCGAGCAACCAGAAGCGGCTGAAGCGGGATTGTTGCCGGGTAAATACCATGCGTCCTCGAGTTCGAGCCCGAACCCGACGACGCATCTGTGTGAACCCGTCCTGATTTGTAGCCGGGTAGAAGCTACCGGCCGCGCATAGATCATTCCTCCACCTGGGCCCCGTTGGTGCTTTCAACCCGGGTAAAATCAGAAGCGCTGGATGGGGGGTTGGCAGGTTCTTTGGGGTCGGCTTTTAGGCCGTCATGGTTTTCAGATAAATCACCAGTCACCGAGCCGGTGCCGTGATCGGCATCGAGGTGGTCACTCACAATGCACGATTCAGTCACGTCTTCAGCCTCACTGACGGACTCGTGTCCCGCCACTTCGACGATGCCACGCTCGGCAGGTGTCACATCGCGCGTCGCTTTCAACACCTGTGCGTGTCGTTCTTGCAGCATCTCGAGTGTGAACGTCGTCGTGTTCTCTTGCCGCGAATCGGGACCGCCCGAAACGAATTCCTTCAAGCGTACGAGGGTATTGAAGTCCGCCGGTACGTCGTAACGTACACGATCGTCATCGATCGCCTTCTCGAACTTCACCAGATACTTGTCAATCATCCGCAGCACGTCGTCCTTCGATACAGCGATGGCTGTCGCACGCAGATCGAGCACCTTCTCTTCGGTCTTCTGAATTAGCCGCAGTTGAGCCGTCTCGCGACGACGCTCGCATTGATGCGTGAGCGAGTACCTGACAATGGCAGAATGCGCGACCCCATAACGCCGAGCGAGCTCCCGTAGACCTGGGTAAATCGTCGTCTGCTCACCGCTCGGGAGGACTGCCATCTCCCCAAGCACCAGCGCCTTGTCGACTTCGTTCCACGGAACGGCGGGACTGTCCGGGCGAATAGGGCGCCCAGCCTTGCGGGGGCTCTTCGTTTTCGCGCATTCGTCCCGCTTCTCGCTGAGGGCTTTCTTAAGCGCCTCGGCTTCCGCTGATTTCACTGACTTCGCCTGCTCGGCTTCCTGCTGTTCGCTCGACTTGCGCTCTGCGTTCCGACGTTCCACCTCCTTGTCGTACTTTTCGAAGGGTCGCGGATTGGCTTCGCGATAGAGCTCATGCCGATGAGCGCAGTCTTTCGCCTTCGCGACGTGTGCGACTAGACTGTGCGCGATGTGAAACAGCTTTGCGACTTCGCGATGGCTCGGCACGTGGCGAAGCTCGCGATCATTCTCGTCAAGGGTAAGAATGCCTTCGACGAGAATGCGTTCGATCTCGTTGCTTGCAGATTTGCGCCGTGTCGCCGCCGATGGCGCTACTCGTTTTGCCAATTTGCGCACCCGCTTCGTGTGCGCGCTCTGCTTCTTCTTGGTCATGGTACGCTCCGATCAAACAATGCGTCCCTTGGGGACAG
>JBLNFG010000438.1:0-8481 GCA_050263495.1 Myxococcales bacterium
CGAACCCGGGGTGATTCGAGGCCTGCACTCACCGTGAAATAGCCCTCGCCGTGATCAACGATCACCGTTTCGCCATAGTCGGCATAGCGATCCGCAAACACGACGCGGCCAGCAAAGACGGCTTGCACCTTGGTACCCGCAGGCGCGCGCAACTCCAACCCGGGGCCGCCACCTCCTCGACGCTTCGCGAGTAGGATCTCCGTACGACCCGCCACCGGAAACGGTAGTCGCCCGCGCATCGCGGTAAAGTGATCGGCGTCACGCGCGGGACCACCAAACGGCACCTGCGCTGCGTACACGGCCGTGTGGTGGTCGTCGACGCTGGCGAAGGCACGTTCGAAGGCGGAGGCGCGCTCCTTAGCGTCGGCAAGCGCCGATCGCTCCTTGAGCCTAGCCAATTGAGCGGCTGAGAGGGGCGCGCGCTGTTGGCGCAGGGTCAAGAGTTTCTGCCCCAACTCCGAGACGCGCTGCGTGAGCTCCTGTTGACGTCGGAGATCGCGCCCCAAAGATCGCTTGAGTCTCTCGAGCCGTGATGCTCGACCAAGGAACTGTTCGAGTCCCAACGACAGCACCAGCATGCCGGCTCTGGACACCCGAACGTAGGCACGTCCTTCCACGATCACGCGCTCGGCGAGGTCATGTAGCTCTTGCCGTCCGCGTTCGTATTCGTCGCGCAGTTCACGCTCCTCCGCATCGAGCATCGACGCAACGCGATCGATCTCGCCGGCTTCTGCCGCCTGCGCCAGAAAATTGTCGCGAGCTGCCGCATTGGGTTCAACCGCCGAGCTATTCGTGTAGCTACCGGCAAGAACGAGCCCGCTGCATATTAAGGTCAGCCAGACTCGACCTCCGCGCCTCATATCAGAAGCATCTTTCTGAGACTCAGGGTCGCAGCAAACACCCCGAGCACGCCGCCCGAGAAGACGAGCAATGCGCAGAGCGACCAAGAAAGGAAACTCGGTTGCACCCCAAACATCAACGAGAACTGCTCGATCAAACTACCGCGCAGGATCCCATACAACACCGCAACCAACGTGATTGCGAAGAACGCGCCAACCGCCCCCTGGGTCATACCCTCGACCAGGAAAGGCCGTCGGACATAGTCGTTGGTAGCGCCGACAAGACGCAATACCTCGACCTCCATTTGGCGGCGCTGCAACGAAAGGCGCATCGTCGAAGAGACCACGCTAATGACCGCCAGCAGCACAACGAAGGAAAGGAGCGAAGCCGCGGCCATTCCGTGGCTCAGGGCCGACCCGAGCTTTCGGCTATAGGCGTCGTAGTTCTCGACGGCCTCGACCGCGGGTAGGCTCTGGAGCTGAGCCGTGAGTCGCTGCTTACGCTCGAGGCCAATCGCCTCCGACACTTCGAGCTCGAACGACGCAGGAAACGCCTGCTCGGGAAGCTTTGCCAGCACCTCGTCCGGATCATCGTGCAGCAGTTCGCGACGCGCGGCGTCGCTCGAGACATGCCGTACCGAACGGATCCCGTCCGTAACTTTCAACGCTTGCTCGAGTTCGCTGAGCTGGGCACCCTGCACGCCCGTCTTCAGATACACCGAGAGACGACCGACCGATTCCCAGCGCGCATGAATCCGGTCCACATTGACCCAGACGAGCAAGGTAGACACCAAGCAAACGAAGGCAACTCCCACCGAGAAGACGCTCAGCAGGTGCGCTCGCATGTCACTCTTGATGCCGCGCCAGGCCCGTTCGAAGGTCGTCATCGTGACACGTTCCTCATGCCGCTCCCTGCGCAGAACGGAGCTCCAGGGCGCCGTCTTGACTGTGGCCTTCGCCGGTAAAGGAGCTCGGATCGAGTCCCTTTGGCACGTCGAAAGCTCGCCCCTCGTCAAGCACGACAACCCGGTGCGGGCGAATGTCGAGCAAGGAACGATCATGGGTTGCGAACACGACCGTGACCCCCGTCGCGTGAATGTCCTCGAACAGCCCAAGAATGTCCACGGCCAGCTGTGGATCGAGATTTCCAGTGGGCTCGTCCGCCAGAATCATCGCGGGCTCGGCCACGATGGCCCTTGCGATAGAGACGCGTTGGCGCTCCCCGCCAGACAACGCAGCCGTTCGGTCCGGGCCACGGCCGCCGAGCCCCACTCGTTCGAGTGCCTCGCCCACGCGCCGATGAATCAGGCGCGATGGTAGCCCCAAGACTTGAAGCGGCAGGGCGACGTTCTCGAGCACGGACCAGTTGTCGATCAGCTTAAAGTCCTGAAATACGATGCCGATATTTCGACGCAGATAGGGCACGGAGGCCTTCGCAAGGCGTCCAATCTCACGCCCAAGGAACAGAATCCGCCCCGCGTCGACGGCTTCGGCGGCGTAAAGCAAGCGCAGCAAGGTGCTCTTTCCCGAGCCGCTCGGGCCCGTGACGAAGAGAAACTCGCCTCGTTCAATGACGAGTGAAAAGCCGCGCAATACCGGACAATCGCTGCGAAACGCCTTGTGCACGTCTTCGAAAACGACGACGGGCCTGTCGGCCGCGTCCCGATCGAATCGCTTACCTGTGCGCAGTAGCGGTCGAAAGCTCGATCCGGTCAGCCCCGGGAACATATCGGTCGAGGTAGCAGGGCGCGATGATTCGGAGCAACTTTTCGGCGATGTTCCCGCCTACCCCGCTCAAAATCGGCTTCTTTGGCCTGCCGCTCGCCGCGCTCTTGCTCGAACGCGATGGGCACCGGGTGGAATGGGCCGTGCTCAGCCCACTCGAGTTGCCTGGTCGCAGGCGGATCACTCAGTCTTTGGCCGCGCAACGTCGGCTGGTCGATCTTTTGTTGGATGATGCGTCGTGGCAGACGGAGGTGAGTCGCTTAATTGCGGAGCATCCCGTCGATTTGATCGTCAGCTGGTTCTTTACGCGACGCATCCTCGAGCCTTGGATAAGCGCAGCTCCCGCGGGGGCGATCGGCGTTCACCCGTCACTGCTACCGCGGTTCCGCGGACCCGACCCGTTCTTCGCCGTGATTGACGGGGGCGAAACCGAAACCGGGGTCACCGTCCACCGCTTGAGCGCCGAATACGACAAGGGCGAGATCTTGGCGCAACGAACGCTCGCGATCGGCGAACGCAACGCCTGGCAATTGGCGCGGGCACTCGATCGACCAAGCCTCGCTTCGTTACGTGAGGTCGTCGCGGCGTTCGCCATGGGGAGTCCACCGCGGGGTAAAGACCAAAATGAAGAGCTCGTCAGCTGGGCCCCTTCCCCTTCGGGCGCGTCGCTGCGCGTCGATTGGCGTTGGCCAACCGAGCGTGTTTTGCGGCGGATTCGTGCGCTTAGCCCCGTCCCTGGGGTACTCATCGAACTGAACCAGGTCCGGTTCATCCTCATTGAGGCACGGCCCACCGGCGACTACCCAAGCACCCTCGAACCCGGCGAAGCTTACCTCCACGAGCGAGTGGTCCTGCGGACCGGAACTGGTGCAATCGCTGTGGAAAAGGCGTTTCTGGACCAAGAAGACGAGGAGCCGAAACCGATCAGCGGGGCTCGGCTCGTCGATTTACTTCGAAGCCAAGAGAAGAGCCCCGGCTCCGGTGAGTTTTGATATGCTGAATCCCTATTCGGAGGGACCGAATGTCCGATGTCGTAACGTCAGCTAGAACCGCCCGGGAACGCCTCGCTCAGGGATTGGGTGCATTGCAGGGGCCTGGTGTCCCAGAGCAATTGATGCACGTCGCTGAACCCATCGCGCGGGCGATGAGTGCCTTGCATCAGGTTGAGTCGACCAATGGCCAGACGGTTGTCGAATCGGGCCCAATCGCCCTCAATGCAGTGCGTACAGCACTCGGAATTCTGCAGTCTCAGGCCGTGAACCATCCCTCGGTGGAAGCCGCCCTCGAGGCCGTTGCAGGCTCACTCGGGTTGGTACATCGCTTGGTTCAGATCACGTCTGCGCCACCACCACCAGCGGCAGCCGCCGCCTCTGCTCCAGCCCCGGCTAGGCCACTCGCAGCACCTGCGGTCCCGTCTCCGGAAGCGTTAGGAATGGGTGGCCAGCAGCCAAACTATGGCGCGAAGCCGCAATCCTCTTACGGTGCGGCGGCGGTCCCAGCCGCGGCGCCGTTTCCAAGCCAAGAGAACGCGTTCGTCCCTAGTTCCACACTCCAGTCGCACGGCGCAGAGAAACCAGGTCCGGGCCAATCTGGGTCTAGTTACAGGGGCGAGGCAACGCAACCCGCAGCCAACCCCTTGCCCGCTGCAGTGCCGAACCAGTTGCGGCTCGAAGCAGCGCTCGGCGCTCACAGCCCCACTAATTTCTACAAAGGCTTGAGCGGCAACGACGTCGTGGATGCTGGCGGAATCTTCATCGCAACCTACCAGATCCCGCGGATTGGCACGCCGCTGATCCTCAAGGTCTCGCTTCCCGGCGGCTACGAATTCGATGCTCAGGCAGTCGTGCGCTGGACCCGTGAACCGTCCTCGATTTCCGAGGGCGCCTCACCGGGTTTTGGAGCTCAATTCACCTCCATTTCGTCCGAGGGGCGGCAGCTCGTGTACCGTTACGTGCGCAACCGAGAGCCGCTGTTCCACGACGACCTGTAAGCGCAAACCTCGCTGAGTCTGGGTCTGCAATCTCCGCGCAAGCACGCTAACTGATCCCCGCCGGTTTACTGAGTGGCATGTTGTCAGCACGCCTGGCTGCGGTACGGTAAGCTGGCGAGAACGAGATGATGTACGGGCGAAAGGTGTTACGAAGCGCAAGCTGCGCAATGCTCGCCTTGTGCACGCTGCTCGGGCCGAGGCAGGCCGAGGCCGGGGATCCTAGGCTTGAATGGTACACAATCGAGGCGGGTGACTACCGCGTGCACTTCCATGGAGGCCTGGAGGCCATCGCTCAACGTGCAGCGCGGTTTGCGAGTCAGTTCGAGACCCATCTACTGCAACTGGTCGGCGCCCGTCACGGCGAACCTACCGATATCCTGCTCACCGACGATTGGGAGTCTGCGAACGGGTTCGCATCAGCATTGCCGTATTCGCATATCCATCTGTACGTGACGGCCCCAGACGACATGAGCGCTCTCGGGCAACACGACGACTGGTTGCCGACCTTGATGATTCACGAAAGCACGCACATCGCTCATGTCGGCCAAATCGCGGGCTTACCCTCGCTTTACAACGCGATTCTCGGCAAACAACTCGCCCCCATTTCGCTCCAACCCCGCTGGTTGAAGGAGGGTTTGTCCGTCTATGCCGAGTCCAAGTTCACCGGAGGCGGCCGCCTGAAGTCACCCCTATTCGAGATGATGCTTCGCGCCGACGTGCTCGACGGAAACTTCGCCGGGCTCGATCAGATCAGCGCCGAACCTCTGCGCTGGCCGTACGGCATCTACTACTTGTACGGGGGCAAATTCGTCGAGTTCATCGCCAACCTCTATGGGCCGAGCACCTTTGCGGCGGTCACGCAAGACTCGAGTGACGACGTGATTCCCTTCGCCGTGAGTCGCCCGTTCTATCGTGCCACAGGCAGACCGCTTGAGGATCTGTACGGCGCGTTTCGGCGTTCCGCGGAGCGGCGTGTCGCGGAACAGGTCGCGGCCGTAACCGCACGCGGGCTGCGCGAGGGGCGCGCCGTGACCGCTCATGGGCGCACGGCTGCCTACCCGAGGGTAGTCCCGGCACGTTGCCGGCGTGGCAGTGACGTTCGTGGGGACGCGCTCGTCTATTACCGCGACGATGGCCACGAGCGTCCGGGCTATTACGAACTACCCCTCGGAGCGAATCCCGAAGCCAATGCGGCCGACGCAGTGCTCGTGACGCTGAGCGAAACTGGCGAGAACGCCTCGCTTGCCAATGACTGTTCGCTCTGGTTCGGATCGCGAGCGGTGTCGCGACGCCGCTACTCCTTCAATGACATTTTTCGTCAGGTACCGGGCACGAGGTCCCCAAGTGGGCTCGAGCCATCTCGCGAGCGCATCACGGTGGGTCGCCGAGCTACCGCACCTGATCTGTCACCAGACGGGCACCACATCGTATACGTGACGAACCGCGCAGGAACGACCACGCTGCAGCTGGCGGACATCGATCCCGCGGGCAAGCTCCAGAACGAGCGCGTGCTCGCAGCATCAGCGCAGGGCGAGCAGGTGTTTACGCCGCGTTTTTCGCCAGACGGTTCGAAGGTGGTTTACTCGGCTTGGACTTACGGCGGGTATCGTGATCTGCGGATCGTGGAGCTTGCAAGCGGACGCGTGCAACAGTTGTGGAAGGATCACGCAGTCGATCAGCAGCCTACGTTCTCTCGAGACGGCACCAAGCTCTACTTCTCGTCGGATCGAAGCGGCATCTCCAACATCTACGTTTACGATTTGTCAACGAGCGCGCTACGGCAAGTCACCAACGTGCGAACCGGCGCATTCATGCCCGAGCTCTCGCTCGACGGAACCCAGCTCTATTACGTCGGCTATAGCTCTCGGGGTTTTGACGTGTACCGTCTTGCGCTCGACGAAACACGCTTCCTAGAGCCACCACCGGAGACCATACTTCGCGAAGACCGCGTCCCGCTCGAAGACCACGGAGCATACCCGGTTCAGAAGTATTCGGCGCTCGCCACGCTCCGACCCCGCGCCGTGGAACTCAACTACCAGGCGGAAGAGTCAGGACAACGACTCACGGTGTCTTTGCAGGGCACCGACATCGCAGAACTGCACCGATTCAAGGCAACCGCAGTGTTCGAGCCAGAAGGTCAGTCACCAGACGTATCCCTCCGCTACGAGTACCGACGGCTGCCGATCGATTTCTTCGTCCAAGCACACAGAACATCGGATCTGAACCGATACTACCGCTACGGAAGCAACCGTACTCCGATCGACGAAACCCGCCTTGGCGCAACGAGCGGGCTCGGACTCCCCGTGCGAACGGAGTTCGACACCCAGTACGTCTCGCTCGAGTACCGCGCCGAGAACGTCAGTTCCGTGTTTCCTACGGGACTCGCCGCCGATCCCTACGCCACGATCCCGCGCGAACCCCGTCGAGGCGTGGCAAGTTCCGTCGGCATCTCCTATCAATACTATCGGCTCGAATCGACCCACTTCAGTCTAGGGGATGAACGCGGACTTTGGTGCTACGTGGCGGTACGTGGCGCGCATCGTGGACTCGGGAGTGAGCTCGAGGGGAGCCGAGCCGAGGGGCGTGTTACGGGCTATGTTCCGTTACCTTGGGGACGCCACCATGTGCTGGCATTGTCGGGGTTCGTCGGCGCCAAGACTGGCGACGCCTTCGGCGGCTTCACATTTGGCGGCTATCGAGATCCAGAACTATTACGCAACTTGAGCAGGGGCCAAGGTGAGGGCCGACTTCCATTGCGTGGCTATCCGAGCAACCGCTTCGCTGGTGACAGGATGCTTCTAGGCCAATCCGAGTACCGCTTCCCGCTACTCGTGCTGGACCGTGGAATCAGCTCCCTGCCAGTGTTTTTGCGTAGAATTGCTGGCGCGTTAAGTGTGGATGTGGGCGGCGCATTCAACGATTTCGATCCGCATCAGTTCGATCGAGTGTTGCATTACAGCTTCGCGAGCGAGTTGTGGTTCGATCTCGTATTCAGCTACAACGTGGGCTCCAGGCTGGTCTTTGGTTACGCGGTGGGCAGTGGTGAAGGCGCGTACCGCGGTGGAACAAGCTACTTTGCCGTGGGATCCGGCCTGTAAACGTCGGATCTGGATTCGTATGGGTCACGCTCTGAGCTTGGTGAACACGCGTACCGCGGCGGAACAAGCTACTTTGCCGTGGGATCCGGCCCGTAAGCGTTCGAACGCCGTGGTGACTATTGCTATCGTGCCCGATCACTGATACCGAACTTCGGATGGCTCGTCTTGCGCAAATCGCTGTTCTATCGCTCATGCTGACGAGCTGCTTTGCAACAGCGTCGCCAGTGCAGCGGGTGACTGACGCGGCAAGAGAGATGAATCTCGCGACGCGATTCGGGCACGTCGACATGGCGGTTCGCCACGTTGAGGCCTCGATTCAGGCTGACTTTCTCGAACGACGCGCGGAGTGGGGAAAGGGACTCCGCATTCTCGACGTGGAGTTGGCTGCAATTCACATCGAGGATGAAGAGCACGCGACGGTCACCATCGACGTTGCTTGGTCGAGCGTCACGGATAGCCTCTTGCGCGCCACAAAGCTGACTCAAGACTGGCAGAATTTCACCAAGGGCTGGAAGCTAGTACGGGAGCGTCGGCCCTCCGGTGACGTAGGACTCTTTGGAGAGGCCTTGCCGCAACTCGAACCCCCTCACCCTGACGTGCATCTGCCCTCACGAACCATTCGCTGAAGCGCTCAACGGCTTAGTTCGAGCACACCCAGATTTGTTGCTGCCCACCACCGCACTCGCTCTGCGAGTGCTTGCTCCTCCCAAGTTTGTGCTCGCGCATTGCGCTGCGCTGAAACGGGAGGAGCCACCGCATCACGTCGAGGAGTGCCAACGCATCACGTCGAGGATTGCCAACGCATCACGTCGAGGATTGCCAACGCATC
>JBLNFG010000439.1:0-3144 GCA_050263495.1 Myxococcales bacterium
AAAGGGCGGACCAGTGGCTTGCGCCGACCTGACACGCCCACGCCGTCAAGGGAACCCTTCCGGATCGAATGCCCCGCATCACGAGGTCGGTGGTCACTGGCCCGATAGTTCGGTCACCGACTGCCAAATACCACTGCTTCTCCGAGACGGTTGCCGCCATCCAACTATCCATGACTCATACCTTTTCGTAGACATCGTGTCGGCACACACCCTGGCGGGCCCACAAAACCACGCTCTAGCCAACCTGGGTGCTCCGACACGCTGCAAAGTTACGCATTCATCCGGCGCAAAAAAGGCCGTCTTCCTAATCTACGGGGCTTCGATTCGAGCGTCAATTGGTGCGCCTCAGCGGACAATTCGGTCCGAGTTTGCGACGGCCGTTGATACGAAAACTTTCCTCTGGTAACGCATTATGGTGAACGACGCACTTGCGCCCTATCACTACCAACGCGATCCTCTAGCTGCCTGGAGCTGCCGCGTCCCAACGGTCGGCCCTTCGTCGCCCGTCCTCACCCTCTCCCGTCTCGGTTGACCACATCATGAAGCCACTCTTTCGTCGTGTTGCGTTCTCTCTGGTTTCGGCGCTCTGCGGTGCACTACTCAGTTTCGGGTTCGTCACGTGTAAAGGAAGAGATGCCGCCCCCGGGACAGCACTTGCCACCACACCACCGGCGCCTGCACCAAGTGCGTCCGTCGCGCCCGCGCCGATTGCACCGCTCTCGCCCAATACCCGCACGGAGGACGAGCGGAACACCGTCGCGGTCTTCGCAAAAGCTGCGCGGGCGTGCGTGTTCGTCACGCAGCGCCAAACGGTGGTCGACTTTTTCGGTGGAACCGCGCACGAGCTCCCCTCGGGTTCGGGCTCAGGCTTCATCTGGGATGCCGACGGTCATGTGGTTACGAACTTCCACGTCATTGCCGATGCCCAACGCTTGACCGTTACGTTACACGATCAACAGACGTTCGTAGCAACGGTGGTCGGCGTCGAGCCGCGCAAAGACATCGCCGTTTTGCGCATCAGTGCGCCCAAGGAGGCACTGGTTGCAATCGATCGCTACGACGGGGCATTCGAGCTTCAAGTGGGCCAGAAAGTGATCGCCATTGGCAACCCGTTCGGACTTGATCAGACCCTCACCACCGGCGTTGTCAGCGCGCTGGGCCGGCAAGTGGATGGGATCGGCGGCGTTAAGATCCGCGAGATGATCCAGACGGATGCTGCCATCAATCCGGGCAACTCCGGTGGTCCACTGCTCGACAGCGCGGGGCGCCTGATTGGCATGAATACGATGATCTATTCCCGATCTGGCAGTTCGGCGGGAATTGGCTTTGCGGTTCCCGGGCAGACCATTTCCCGCGTCGTTCCTCAATTGATCAAATTCGGAAGAGTCGAGCAGGTGGGGCTCGGGGTCGAGATCGATCCGCAACAACGGATCGAACGGCGCTTGGGCCTGCGCGGAATGGTCGTGATTGCAACCATCCCAGGAAGTTCGGCGGCAAAAGCCGGTCTGCGCGGTCTGGAGCGCACGGTTACCGGCATTAAGCTGGGGGACATCATCGTAGCCATCGACGGGAAACCGATCGCGAGCTACGACGATCTCTACAATACGCTTGATGGTCGCCGCGCTGGCGAAGTGGTCAAGGTCAAAATCGTGCGAGAACACAATCCAACTGAGGTTGAGCTCTCACTGGTGCCCATTCAATGACGGAGCGTCCGTCGCTCAAATCGACGCTCGTGCAGTTGACGACGGATCGTCACGATCGAGACGCCGTTGGCTTCTCCTACGTCTACCCGGTTGTTTCCCGGCGGGCTGGAGGGGTCTCGATTGGAATCAACCTCAATACCAACAACGCGTGCAACTGGCGTTGCGTCTATTGCCAAGTCGAAGGGTTGACTCGTGGCACGGCGCCCTCGATTGACATCGCGCGGCTGAAAGAAGAGCTAGAGTCGCTGTTTGAAGCCATCGAGCACGGTCAATTCCTAGAACACAACGTTCCGCCGGAATACCGGAAACTCTCGGACATTGCGATCTCTGGCAACGGCGAACCAACGAGCTCGCCGCAATTTTCTGAGGTGGTGGAGCTGCTCGGCAAGCTCCGACAGACCCAACCCCTTGCGCGTTCGCTGCCCATTGTGCTGATCACGAACGGTTCGCTCGCTGACCGTGCCGTAGTGCAGACGGCACTAGCTCGTCTCAACGAAATCGGTGGGCAGGTGTGGTTCAAGCTCGATGCTGGTTCCGACCAAGGAATGCGCAACACCAATTCCGCCGCTACACGCCTTTCGCGACACGTTCGGCGGCTGGAGATCGTGGCAAAGTTGTGCCCCACCCACGTTCAGAGCTGCTGGTTCCGACGCGCTGGGCGCGACCCGGACGAGGCAGAAGTCCAAGGATTCGTGAACACACTTAGCGAACTGCAAGCGAAAGGAGTTCCAATCCGAGGCGTTCAGCTGTACACCTTGGCCAGAGAGTCACACCAGCCTGAAGCGCCGCTACTCGGCCCGGTTGACCCCGGGTGGCTCGAATCGCTTGGCGCCAAAGTCGCGGCGATTGGCTTCCCCGCCCAGGTGGCTCGGTAAGCGACGCGTTCCTGCCCTGCACTTCGTGGCAAACCGTCAGCCGAGCCACCGAGTGCTGGATGGGCGCTTCTTCAATAATTTCACGACGAATCGAAGGAAGCGTATTAGACTCGGCGCGTGCGTTTGGCGTGCAAATTTGGTTTGGGTCTCGCAATTACAGCAATTGGCGCTCGCGCCCTCGCGGCACCAAGCAACGAGTCAAGTGTCGATGCCAGCGCGCCGCGTCCGCAAAATGAGCCCGCCCCTGCCTCGTCCGACGACGCGGAACACACCGGAGCTTTGGCGGTCATTCCGCCGCGACCACTGCAGACGCGCGTCGAGATCCCGAAGGAAATTGCGACGCAAGTCAATGTGCTGCTCGAGCTGTTGATCGATCACCGCGGTCATGTGGAGCAAGCGCGTGTGCTCGAGGGACCAGAGCCGTTTGCCCAAGCCGCACTCGACGCCGCGCCGCACTTCTTGTTCGAGCCGGCGCGAACACGCGGTCACGTATCCGCAGCCAAGATACGCTTCTTGGTTCGATTCGAACCCAAGCAGCCAGCTGAAACGCCGCCCACCACGCGACC
>JBLNFG010000440.1:0-4396 GCA_050263495.1 Myxococcales bacterium
ATTGGGGTGTCAGGGGTGGAGCGGGAAGGCAGCGAACTGAGGAGTCTTGCCCGTATGGTGCTAGCGAAGGGATCACCGCGTTGGGTCAGACGACGCCAACGCGGACACAGAAGTCACCGAAGCCTTCACTAGCAGTGCGTTCCGAGGCATAGCGTTGGAAGAGCGATCCCATTCTCTCGAGAATGGCGTCTTGATTCAGGTTCGTTGCGGCGACTCGGGCCAAGCGGGTTCCTGCACGGTTACCGCCGAGGTGCAGATCATAGAGCCCGGGGGCCCTGCCAACAAAAGCAACTTCGGCGTTGTACGGCCTCGCGCAACCGTTGGGGCAACCCGTCATCCGCATCACGATGGGTTCGTCAGTAAGTCCTAGGGATTCGAGTTTGGTCTCCAACAATCCGACCAGCGACGGTAAGTAGCGTTCCGCTTCCGCCATCGCCAACCCGCACGTAGGCAAAGCCACGCACGCGAGAGCTGCTAGGCGAAGCCCAGACCGGCGCGGCAAAAGTCCGTATTTTTGGACGATCGCGTCGATGGCTGCCTTCGTGTGCGCGGACACGTTGGATACGATCAGGTTCTGGTTGCCCGTCAATCGGAAGTGGCCTTCGTGCACCTGTGCTAGCTCACGAATAGCGGAGCGAAGCTTCTGTGCATCCGTGTCACGAACCCGCCCGCTCGGTAGATAGATGTGCAGGTGATCTTGCTGGGCCTTCCTGAACCAACCGGTCTGATCCAGCGTGCTCGTCAAGACGAACGGTCGCTCTGGACCGAAGCCAAAACCCATTCGCGTTTCAACTTCACGGCGGAATGCCTCAACGCCCAGGCGGTCAATCGTGTACTTGAGTCGGGCATGGTGACGCTCGCTCCGATTGCCCAAGTCCCGCTGCGCAGCTAGCACCGCGCGTGCAACGTCCAGAATTCGATCGGTGGGAACAAAACCGAGCATCGACCCTAGACGCGGGTACGTTGATTCGTCGCCATGTGCGCGCCCCATTCCCCCGCCCACGAGCACATTGAACCCGAGCAGCTCGTCGCCGTTCGCGACAGCAACTAGGCCGAGATCTTGGGTGTAGATGTCGACATCGTTATCCGGCGGAACAATGACGCCCACCTTGAACTTGCGCGGCAGATACGTGGGGCCATAGAGTGGCTCTTCATTGATGTCTGGCTGCTCTTGAGGCACTGGCACGCCGTCGAGCCAGAGTTCATGGTACGCGCGAGTTTGGGGTGCGAGGGCGCGCGAGAGTTGGCGCACGATGTCTTGCAGTGTCTCGGTCAGCACGATCGAATCAGCTAAGGGTGCGCCCATCACGTTGCGGTTCACGTCACCGCAAGCTGCCAGCGTCGAAAGCAGTGCTCGATTGACGGAGGCGATGGTTGGCTTCAGCGAACCTTTGAGCACGCCGTGCAATTGAACGGATTGGCGCGTCGTTACCCGTAGTCCTCCATCGCCATGGCTTTCCGCAATCTCGTCGAGTTGCAACCACTGTCGGGGTTCGATGACACCCCCAGGGACACAGATTCGCAGCATGAACGAGTAGAGTGGCTCGAGCTTCTGGCGCGTGCGTTCGGCACGGATGTCTCGATCATCTTGTTGGTAGAACCCATGAAACTTCGAGAGCTGTGTATCATCCGGACGTAGTGCACCAGTTAGCGGATCGGCAAGGCTCTCGAGGAGCGTACCGCGCAAGAACCGGCTGCGCGATTTGATCCCTTCTGTTGCGCTTGGAGTCGGGATCTTTGCTTCTTGTCCTTCGATGGTGGTCATCAATATAGGTCCTTCAGATAACGTCGATCCGTCTGCAATTTCTCGACGTAAGACGCGGCCTGTTCCGGTGATTGGCTGCCGTGCTTGGCGACAACGGCCGCAATGGCGCGATCGATGGAGGCCGACAGCTTGGCGCGATCTCCACACAAGTAAACATAGGCGCCTTGCTCCAACCAAGCATAGAGCTCGGCACCTACCGCGCACAGCTTGTCGGAGATGTAAATCTTCTCGGCTTGGTCGCGTGAGAACGCGACGTCCATTCGCGCGAGCAATCCCTGCTCACGCCACTTTAGCCACTCTATTTGGTAGGTGAAATCGCTGCGGAAGCTGCGGTTGCCAAACAGAAGCCAGTTCTTGCCCTTCGCACCGACGGCTGCTCGCGCTTCCAAGAACGCGCGGAACGGTGCGACCCCGGTTCCGGCCCCGATCATGATCACCGGAGTGTCCGGGTTGCTCGGTAATCGGAAGCCTGAATTCGGCTCCACCCAGATCGACAGCTTGTCGCCGGGGTGGACGCGATCCGCCAAGTAGCTCGATGCAACGCCGGTCCGCTTGCGGCCATGCGCGTCGTATTCCAACCGACTGATGAGCAGGTGAACCTCGTCAGGGTGCGCCTCGAGCGAGGATGCTATCGAATACGAACGGGAGCTAAGCTCCGGGAGCAGTGCGACGAATTCCTTGGCGCCCATTTCCGCGGGATGCTCACGCAACACGTCGAGCCAATCTCGGCCAGCCACGTAGGCAGCCGTCTCGTCCTCGTTCTGGATCACGTCGGCCAAGCTACGCGCCCCGAGCGCGGCGTACTTGCGCAGCGACGACGGAGTGACGTGTCGTATCTCGAGTCGGCTCGTCAACGCAGCTTGAAGGCTCAAATCGTCACCGGCGACGTTGACTGGCTCGTCACCTTTCGTGGCAAGCGCTTGGATAATGCTCCCAACCAACTCTGGATCATTGCTGGGCCGTACTCCCAGCGCGTCGCCGGGTTCGTACTTGATCCCGGAATTCTCGAGCGAGAGCTCTAGATGCACGTAATGCTGTGTCGAGCCGCGACCGCTCACGGTGACGTGGTCGAGGAGCTCCGCAAGCCAAGGGTTCTCGCGATCGAAACGTCGAGACTGACGAGTAATGGACAGCCTTGGAGCAGACTTGGCCGGCACCATGCGCGGCGAAAATGCGTCGAGTGCCTTGGCCGTCCAAGCCTCTGCACCGTCTTGATAATCGACGTCGAGATCCACACGCTCGAGTAAGCGTGTCGCGCCGAGACTCTCGAGTCGGGTGTCGAAGTGCGCGCCAGTTTTGCAGAAGTGCAGGTAAGACTTGTCGCCGAGCGCGAGCACGGCGTATTGGCAATCCGAGAGCTTCGGTGCGCGAGCTCCGTGTAGGAACTCGAAAAACGGCACGATCGATTCGGGCGGATCACCATCACCGTGCGTACTGACAATCACGGCCAAGTTTCGCTCACGCTTCAGAGTACTGCGCGAGTAGTCCGCCATGTTGGCGAGCGTCACTTGCCAACCCTTTTCTTGCGCGCGCTTCGCGAACGACTTCGCGATCGCCGCACTATGGCCAGAATGCGAGCCATACAGAATAGTGAGTCCCGCGGACGGCCCCGCTTCTGCAGCAGCCGCCGGGGCGAGCCGATCTTCCGCGAGGGCTGCCGAATCGAGTCGCGCCAACAGCCAGCGCGCGGCCAACAACGACTGCCCAGGTGAAAGCGACTCTGCGAGCGAACACAGGGCATCCAGCTGCGCTGGTGAAAGGCCTGCTGGATCGGGTTCGATACTAAGATAGGTCATTGGGCCTGTGCGTCTGCGGGTACGGATTTGCCGGTCAATCTCGCCGGAATTAATTCTACAGTATTCCGAGCGGGTATAGGAAGATTAGGGTAATCCACGCGGACGTCAAGATGGATCTCCCCACTGCGCTCCTCTCAAGGTCATCGCAGCCCGGGCGGGGGTGCGCGCGCCCAGAAAAACTGTTGGGAAAGGAACGATACCAACCCTCGTACCCCGCGTGCGCAACTCAGCATGTGGGTTTGGAGCCCCATGTACTGTCGCGACGCGCACGGAGTGCCTGCGCACCTGAACGTCGCACGCAGTGCGGCTCATCCCGTGGTGAGCCGAGGCCCTGGTCTGCGTCGAATCCGTCGCAGACGCAGCAACAGACGCAGACGCAGCAACAGACGCAGACGCAGGTGCCACCGCGGTTACGGGAGCCAGTAGAGGTGAACCGTCTCTATACTAGAGCAGTTTCGACGGGAGCCTTCGACCAGGATCACGAAAGTGCGACGAAGTAACGTGCGTTACGCCTCCGTTGTCGACAGCGAGACGGTTGGCGGAAAGCATGTTGGCCATGCGAGATCGAATTCCGTGATCATACTACCCGCGTCGTGGGCACGATCCTCTGCATGAAGCACGCGAGAAGCGGGGCACCAAAACTTAGGAATGATGCATCGAACATGGACAAAAAATGCAATTCGAACGAGTGCAGGGTTGCTCGTTCAACTAAGAAAAAGTCCATCGAGAAACAGTCGCATTCAACGTACGCGTTCACGCTCCAGCGTGCGTCGTTTGAGGACGGCAGCGTGAATTGTCACGCTGCGCGCGCGAGCGTGCGGATGGTGGCCGGCTC
>JBLNFG010000441.1:0-3993 GCA_050263495.1 Myxococcales bacterium
GCACCGTGCCATAGACCATGGCAAGGCCCATACCTGTGCCCTTGCCGATCGGCTTGGTCGTGAAGAACGGTTCGAACGCATGCTCTCGGACCTCTTCGTCCATCCCGCTGCCCGAGTCCGAGACTTGAACTGAAACTTTGCCCTCGGCATTGTTAGTAGTCAGCGTCAGGGTGCCATGGTCGCCCATGGCATCAATCGCGTTGAGGCATAGGTTCATGACGGCGTGTTCAATCTGCGCTTCGTCACCCAGCATCAAAGGAGCTTGGTCGGCAAGTCTTACTTCCAAGCGAATGTTCTTGTTCATGGTGCGAGCAAGCAGCAGTTGTACTTGCCGCACTGCCGTATTGAGGGAAAACGTCTCGTCTCGCTGACAACTCTTTCGCGCGAACCCCAGCAGATTCCGAGTGAGTTGGGCGCCGCGGTCACAAGCCACGGCTATGTTGTCGAGATCTTGGAATGACCGTCCGAGGGCAGTCAGCTCGTGACGCAACGCAAAGGTCGACCCCATAATCGCGTTGAGAGTGTTATTAATGTCGTGCGCTACTCCGGCCGCCAACCGCCCGATCGCCTCGAGCTTCTGCGCTTGTCGAAGTGCAGCTTCCATGGCCCTGCGTTGCGCGATGAAGTGCCGGAGCCGATCGGCGCCAGCACAAACGGCGGTGGTCACCAGTAGCGACACCAAAGCCTTAGGCATGCCCTGTGAAAGTGACATGTCCGCCAAGATCCAGAACACGACACCACTGGCAAGGGTGTTCACACACATGAACAGAACACCCACACGAATGCCCAGCAACAACGTGGCCGCAACCGGACCAGCCAGTACGATGGTGTTGATTGCGTCACCAACAACCGGATAAAAGACGTAGAGCAACACCGGATGAGCGGCTGTAAGCGCCGAGACAATTCCCCACTTTGCCTTCGGAGAAAGGGGCTCGTCGATACGGGCTCGAACAACGTTGGCGGCTGGTTCAAAGACCTTCGTACCGCGCCGAGCGCCACCACCGAGCGGCCCAACGCGTTCGCCCGAACCAGGCGCAATGCCGAGCTCCGCGCGTTGCTTTCGAGAGTGAGTTCCATCTAGGCTCATCGCGCGCACTCCGCCTCTGCGTCGCCAGGCAGCGCTTCATGGCGCTCGTACGTGGTGGTGATTGGACCCTCAGTCAGACCAAGGCAACCGAGTCGAACCGTCGTCACCGGGGGCTCGGCATTTCCGAGACCGCACGTATCCCACACAGAGAGCTGGTCAGGGTTGACGATCATCGATTGCTCACTGCCTTCGAATCGAAATCCACGGGGTACAACATGACTTGATGTGATCCATGCGACGCCGAGCAGGGGGATACTATACCCCTACGGCATGAGCGCAATAACCGTAAAGTGCTCACTCATCCGAAGCTTGCCGCTGATGCCGGATGCTAGGTTTGGCTCTGCTTGGCACGGCAGCTGCCAGTCCCTAAATGCCGCCACAGCGCCCGCGGTTCCAGCAAGGTTCAACACACCCCAACAGCGGTGCAGGTCTTGGCTCTGGATCTTGAGTCAGAGCCACTCAAGTGCCTAATGCTAGTAGGGAATCCGCTATTCCGCTGGCGCGTTGAGCATTGCTGACGGCCGCGGGCAATGGGCAAGAGGATGCGACTTCGACGAATCCGCATCTGCTGCTCGAACCCGACCCAAGACACCGTAAACTCCACCCACCAGCACGGCTCCGCCCACGAGGTTGCCGAGTGTACTGAACAGCAGATTGCGACCAGCTTCAGCGGATGTCAGCGCCCCCTGGCCGAGCAGAGAGAAGACGAATGTCCCCATGTTGGCAATCGAGTGCTCGAATCCAAGATAGAGAAAAGTGAAAACTACCAAGATCATCGAGGTGATCTTGGCCATCTCTTCCTTCAGGCGCAGCGCCATCCATACCGCAAGACACACAATCCAGTTGGCGAGTACGCCCTTCCAAAATAGCGCGCCGGCAGACTGGTGGACTTTGTGCAACGCCCCCACATACAATGAGTGGTCCGCCGGTAGCGCAGCAAGTACGCCAGCCTGCTGTAACAAGACTCCGAGCGCGATCGCACCCGCGAGATTACCGAACCAACTCGCGCTCCAAACGCAGCAAGCTTGCTTCCAGGTGGTACGGTGTGCCAGGCTCGAAATGGCCAAATAGAAGCAGTTGCTGGTAAACAACTCGGACTGTGTGAAAACGATCACACTCAGACCAACGCCGAAGAAGGCCGACGCTATCACCTTACCAAAGGGACTGGTCGATAGGCCTTGTTGCAGCGACCAGAACACCATAACCACGAGAGAGAGATAGAGCCCGGCCAACATCGCACGAAGCAAGTACCGGACTGGTTGATGTGCCAGCAGCATGGCCTTGCTCTCGCCGGATTCAACTGCCTTGATCGCGCTGTCTTGCTCGGTCATGACCATTCCGTATTAGGCAATCAGCAAATTTAACACGCGAACAGTCCGCGCTCGCGGAAACGAGAACGTACGGCCTCGAGCTCGGCTTCAGTCGGAGCTCGAACGTGATCAAGGGTGTACTTCAGGCCAAGGGCGTCCCACTTGGCTCGACCCATGCTGTGATACCCAAGGATCTCAACACGCTCAACCCGATGCAAGCAAGCGGTCAAATCAACAAGCCGCTCGACATCTGCCTGTGCGTCAGTGAGGCCCGGAACCAGCACATGTCGAATCCAGAGAGGCTTATTCAGTTGGCCCATTCTGTCAGCGAACTCCAGAGTAGGACGGAGTGATGCGCCCGTGAGGAATCGATGCTGCGTGGGATCGGAATGCTTGATATCGAGCAAAACCAAGTCGACCGGATCGAACCACTCGTCGGGCAACTTGTCTGCTCCGTGCCCGGTCGTATCCAATGCAGTGTGCAACTGCCACTTCTCTTTTGCATCGGATAGCAACGCGTGCACGAAACGGGATTGCGTCAGCGGCTCCCCTCCGCTCACGGTCAGGCCACCCGAAACTCTAAGCCAAGCCGCGTACTTGCCTATCTCGGCACTCACCTCGCGCACCGACTTGCGTTGGATGCCGCGAGCCGACCACGTATCGGGATTATGGCAGTAGCGACATCGGAGCGGACAGCCTGACAAAAAGACGTTGAAGCGAACGCCGGGACCATCCACCATCGCTCCCGGATGGTACGAGTGAACTGCGCCGAGCGGGCAATCCTCGGCGTCGTTCCATTCTAGGTAATTGGAGACTTGGCTAGCCACGGTGTCGCTCCCTTTACGCAGACGTGTGGTAAGTCCGGTTCACCACGTCTATCTGCTGCTCGCGCGTCAGTTTCACGAAGTTGACGGCATAGCCGGACACGCGCACGGTCAAGGTTGGATAGAGTTCGGGGTGGGCGATCGCATCCAACAAGAGCTCGCGCGTCAGGACGTTGACGTTTACGTGAAATCCGCCTTGTGAGCAGAATCCATCGAGGCAGGCCGACAGGTTATTCACGCGATCACTGATCGTGTGTCCAAGTGCACCGGGAGTAATGCTCGCAGTCCAGGATATTCCGTCGAGTGCTGAAGCGTACGGAAGCTTTGCGACCGAGGCACCCGCCGCCAAGAGACCGAGCTTGTCACGTCCATGCATGGGGTTAGCACCTGGCGCGAAAGGCTCCCCCGATCGACGACCATCGGGCGTGTTACCCGTGCTCTTTCCGTACACCACGTTGGACGTAATGGTGAGAACCGACTGCGTGGGAATCGCGTTGCGATAGAACTTGTGGCCGCGCAGTTTCTCCATGAACGCCTCGACGAGCCAGACGCCAATGCTGTCACTGCGATCGTCGTTGTTTCCGAATGCCGGGTACTCCCCTTCAATGGCGAAATCGATGGGGAATCCGCGCGCATCGCGAATTACTCGGACGCGAGCGTGTTTGATCGCGGACAGGGAATCGACCGCGACGGACAAACCAGCAATGCCACACGCCATGGTACGGACCACATCGCGATCATGAAGCGCCATTTCCAGGCGCTCGTAATGGTA
>JBLNFG010000442.1:0-9514 GCA_050263495.1 Myxococcales bacterium
GGTTCCATCCTGAGGATTTCGCCAATCGACTTCGCCCCGGAGGGCACGCTTAGGTCCAGTATCGCCGGTGGTCCGGGGATCGCCGCAATCGCTTCGGCGCGCCCCGACTCACGCGCCGCCAATACCTGCGTGCTCAACGACGTCGAAGCCGCCGCGAGTTTGCGTTGGTTGCTAGTGCCGGCCCAATGCCAGCCACCCGCAAAGGCGCCAACAACAGTGAGAGCCCAGAGCGCGAGGGTGAACTTCGACGTGCGTGACTTGCCGGCAACCAACGGCTGCACCTCTGCAGCGACGGACATCGCAGGTGGCACGGATCGGGGAAGCGGCGTAACAATCTGCTCCGGCGGCCGCGAAGAGGGCTCACTGCGCAGCGCGGGCTTTGCTGGACTCGCTACATGCGATGGAATCGCGGGTCCCGGCGCCGCGACGTCAGTGACGAACGCCGCCAGTTCGGATCCGTCTGCGGGGTTCGCCACTGCATTTGCCGGCAGTGGTGGCGGCTGAGTGCGACCTATCTTGGAACGCGCGAACGGTTCCGGAGCGGTTTCGCGTGCTGCTTCGGTACTCGCGGACTCGGGACTCTTCAAGGGGGCCTGCGTCGCAGTGACGCCTGACGCCGACGCGCCGGATAACGCTGAAGCCACGTAGATGGGTGTGGCAAGCGACTCAGCGGAGCTTGCACTGTCGAGATCGATGCCGGGCAAGGTCGCACCGCGCGTTGCGCTTGCACCACGCCACTCACTGGTCGCAGTCGATGCAGTCTCGATTGCCCCGTGCGACGTGGAGCCCGTCAGTACCTCACCGGAGGCGGGAGGCGCGGGATCGTCTTGTGCAGTCAGCTCATTCGTACTCGCGAGTTCGCCGCGCGGGGATGGCTCGGGAGTAAGCTGCGACGCTTCGAGCGGCACTTGGGACCACGTGCCCGCCTCCTCGAATGCAGATCCCACTGAATCTGACTCGGACGACCGCGCAGCTTGATCGTCCAGAACTCGCATCTCCGCTGGCGAAACGACGGATGCATTCTCGACGGATGCGTTCTCGACGGGCGTCGCGGACGTCGACCACCCTTGTTCGTTCTCGACCGACGCATGCTCGACGGGCGTCGCGGACGTCGACCACCCTTGTTCATTCTCGACCGACGCATGCTCGACGGGCGTCATGGACGTCGACCACCCTTGTTCGTTCTCGACCGACGCATGCTCGACGGACGCAAGGTGCGTCTCCTCAACTGCAAGCGCGGCAACGGAGTTGATGCTCTCCGCGAAGGGCGCGCGATCCGTATCGCCCACCAAACGCGTTGCGTCGGGCTGGTCCGAAGCCGAGCCGAGATTCTCCTGCGCTGAAGCGTTGTCAGTAACGTCAGCCGACTGCATAACGTCGGGCTCGCTGGCGGCCGACACAAACGCCGAATCCGCGGCAGCCTCCGGCGATTCGAGGGCGATCCGCGAGGCGGGGATGATCTTGGTGAGTGAGTCGTCGCCTTCGCTCGATCCCTCGGCAAGCGGAGGTCGCTCCGATCCCCAACCGGAATCAGGTGGGGGTTCGTCCGCAACGTGCGCCGTTGACGCTAGTGGGAACGAAGCCGCAGATGAGTTCGCCGCGTTCTCCGACACAGGCGTGGGCGGTGTCGCTTCTTCCGGAGCAGCGGGCACCGGCAGTGGCGTCGCCCGAGAAGCTCTGCTGTACACCTCGGGAGGTGGCATCTGCGCGCTGAGCGGACTGGCAAACCCAAGCGGCGATGCCCCAAATCGCGAGGTGGGTGGCGGCCCAAGCGGCGCAATGCCCAAATTGGAACTGCCGGCGAGTGGAGCGAGCCCAACGCCAGACGTGCGGAACGCGTGCGAACGCTCTGCATGCGGATCGTGCGCGGCAGACGATGTCTCGTTCGTTTCCACGTCGGAGGACCTGTCCTCTTGCGCGTGTGGATCGTTCGCGTTGGACGCTTGTGGTTCGAGGTTCGGGTTCGTCATCATGGCAACGAGTTCCTCAGGCACAACGGTCTGTGCAGTCACTTCTTCAGTGTCAGGAACGCTCCCCGGTGGCTTCTGGGCGACTCCCATAGCTGGACCATACCATCGTTTGCTGTTTTTTGGCCTGTTCGACGTGGCCACGGACCTGTCCGGGGGCACACTGTCCCCCTCTCCCCGCGCAGGCGGAGCAGCTAGACGCGACATTTCCCATAGGCCTGTGCACATCAACAAGAGGCTAGGAGACGTGGAGACAAAAACGGCACATCCTTGCCGGGCCGCAGCGCTGCAGCCAAAACCCATCGGAACTCATCGGACCCAAATGACCTTAACTCAATGGATTGGAAGGCTTGCATGGCTCGCGTGTCTCGCTGCGTCGGCTCGCGTGCACGCCGAAGAACCCGGAACCGAAACTGTGGAAACGCGAACCTCAGCGGCCGCTCTATCGCCCATGGCTTGGCACCTTGGGGTGTCTATCACTGCGATCTCGTCTCAGAACGCTGACTTCGACGTCGAACCGATCGGCTCCGGGGAACGCTTGCCCGGCTCGCTCAAGCGGACGAATTACGGGCCTAGCGGTGGCCCGGTATTACTCGAGGCAGGATACGTCCTTTCCCGATCGCTCGAGCTCGGATTGATGCTCGATTTCGGATCGAGCCTGAACACGATCACCATCGAACAGATCGGAGAGAAGGGTTTCAAGATCGAGCAATCGGCTGGGAGCTTTGCCGTGGGGCCACGCGTTGCTTACCTCTTCCTCCCCGAACATCGGTTGCGTCCGTTCGTAAACGCCGCCTTTGGCTATACGAAGAACCCGAGCAAACAGCTCGATCAGGAGCTGCGTCTCACCGTGTATCAGGGCTTTGCTGGCGCGGGCGCTTCGTACTTTCTCTCGCCGGGATTCAGTCTAGATACTTCGGTGCGAGCCGGCTACGGGATTGGCTCCGGCTACGTAGACACCGGGATCCTGAAGAACGCAAGTGTCTCGGGTTCGGTATACACGGTGTTCTGGCTCTTCGGCACGTCGGGCTGGTTGTGAGTGGGAGTAGTGACTGCTCATCTCTCGAGACTTCGTTCTTTGCCAGATTTGGCAATATTTTACGGCCTCCACGACCTGATCGCTGAACCCTGAACCCCGAAGGCCTGTTTGCTGGTGGCTTTGCCGGTTAGGCTACGAGCGTGACGCAATGCCAAGCTCGCCCCGCATCCGAAACTCGCCCTCAACCTGAAGATGGATACCAACTGTGGCTGCGCTACCCGCGGGTGCAAAACCAGCCCCTGCTCGACGAGTATCGACGTTACTTGGCAAGGGTCGAGCTCGCTGGTACCGGAGCCACGCTCAGCGTCATTCGCACTGAGCTCGCGTTAGGGCTCGAGTCGCTGCTCGGAACCGCACCTGAGTTCATGGAGACATCAGTCGCACCGCGGTTGGACGCACCGCCGTTAGTCGGTCCGCGCCTAGTCGTGGGGACGCCGTCCTCGTCGCCGACGATTCGCGCTCTCGATCTAGGTCAGGAGCTCGAGTCTCTTGGGGCCGAGGGTTTCGCGATTGGTGCGCGTGAGATCGCAGATCTGGTTTGTTTGTTCGTCGCGGCGAATGATCCGTGCGGACTGCTGTATGGCGTCTTCCATTTGCTGCGGCAGCTGAGCCTCGAGGTGCCCATCTCGGGGCTCCGAATCGCGACCGCACCTCGGCTGCGGCGGCGCATGCTCAGCCATTGGGACAACTTGGATCGTACGATCGAGCGCGGCTATGCCGGGTTCTCGCTCTGGGACTGGCACAAGCTCCCCGACTACGTCGATCCGCGTCTCGTCGACTACGCGCGGGCGAATGCGTCGATTGGCATCAACGGCACGGTGCTGACCAACGTCAATGCCAACGCGCTAATCTTGACGAACAGCTACCTGCGCAAGGTGCAGCGCATTGCAGACGTGTTACGCCCATACAACGTGCGCGTGTACCTGACGGCACGCTTCAATGCCCCGGTGGAGTTGAAGTCACTCGAGACGGCGGATCCGTTGGATCCCGACGTGGTCCGTTGGTGGCAGCAGAAGGTCGACGAGATCTACGCTTTGATCCCCGACTTCGGCGGATTCGTCGTCAAGGCAAACTCCGAGGGTCAGCCTGGGCCGCACAACTACGGTCGTAGTCACGCCGATGGGGCGAACCTTCTCGCGACGGCGCTCTCGTCACACGGTGGGATCGTGCTGTGGCGGGCCTTCGTCTATGACGCGGCCGTGCCGAGCGATCGAGCAAAGCAGGCGTACCAGGAGTTCGTACCCGAAGACGGCAGGTTGCTCCCGAA
Source organism: Myxococcales bacterium (assembly GCA_050263495.1). Taxonomy (GTDB): domain Bacteria; phylum Myxococcota_A; class Polyangia; order Polyangiales; family Polyangiaceae; genus FEN-1139. Next base: position 4,274 of record JBLNFG010000442.1, read on the forward strand.
CGCATGCCTCTTGGTCAAGAATGGGCCGATCGATTTCCAACCCAGGGAGCCCTTTCATCCCTTGTTCGGCAGCATGCCGAACACGCCCCTCTTTCTCGAGCTTCAGATCACCCAAGAGTACCTCGGACAAGGCACGCATCTGGTCTTCTTGGGACCCGTGTTCGAGGAGGTTCTTCGCGCAGACACACGCGCGCGAGGACCAGATTCGACGGTAGCGCGGGTTATTGATGGGACGCTCGATGGTCATACTCAGAGCGGCATGGTGGGTGTCAGCAATATCGGAACCGACCGCAACTGGTGTGGACATCCCTTCGCTGCTGCCAATTGGTACGCCTTTGGTCGTCTTGCTTGGGACCACGCCTTATCTTCGCGTCAGATTGCGAAAGAGTGGCTCCAATTGACGTTCTCGCGTTCCGAGGCGTTCGTACGTCCCGTGGCGGCAATGATGCTGCAATCGCGAGAGGCGTGCGTCGATTACATGACGCCTCTCGGGTTGCACCACCTGATGGCTTGGGACCATCATTACGGGCCGGGTCCGTGGGTGTGCGAGGGTCGCCCGGATTGGACGTCCGTCTACTTTCATCGCGCCGATGAGCAGGGAGTTGGGTTTGATCGGAGCGCAAACGGAAGCCAGGCGATCGAGCAGTATCATCCCGAAGTCGCGCGTCAATTCGCAACGCTCGAAACCTGCCCGGAGTCGTACCTGCTCTGGTTCCATCACGTAGCCTGGGGCCACCGCATGCATTCAGGACGAACACTGTGGGAGGAGCTGTGTCTTCATTATGAGACGGGCGTCGACTTCGTCCGGCGCACACGGGCGCTGTGGCAATCTCTCGAGGCCTTCGTCGACGCGTTTCGATTCGAACACGTGAGTTCGTACCTGGCAATTCAAGAGCGCGAAGCACGCTGGTGGCGCGACGCGTGCACCCAGTACTTCCAACAATTCTCGAGGCGTCCATTCCCGGCTGGGTACGAGCCACCGGAGCACCCGCTCGAGTACTATCGAGGGCTGGTGCACTATTATGTGCCTGGGATCAAAGAGCGCCGCTTTGAGTAGCGGCGTGCTTTGTACTCCCCCAGAATCTTCCGAGGCGGGGTCGAGCGACTCGCGAAGGGTCGCGTTACTGTCCTCTTTGCCAGATTGGCAGAACATTTCCTAGGGTCTTCGCGGGGCGCCCGATTGCTCGATGCCGCATTCGTGCAATGCTCGTCCGCGCCATGTCGATTGCTAATTACCGGGCGGTGCTTCAATTCTCCCTGGTCGTGTTGTGCGCCGGTTGCGAGCGCACCGGGGAGGCAGATGAGACGGAAACGGGTGGTGGTGATCCCACGCCGCTCACCCAGGCAGAGTTCGTGAACCGGTTCCAAACCCTCTCCTGCCAGAACCTGCAGCGTTGCTGCACGGCGAGCGGGCTCGCACTCGACGAGTCGACCTGTCCGGCGATCTTTGCCAACGCTGGAGTGGGTACCGTGGGCACCACGTACGATCCCGCATCCGGGACCCAGTGCATCGCCGAGATCGAGGCGTCAACGCAGTGTTGGGCGAGACCAGGTGGCGACGCGTGCAGCCGGGTTTACTCGGGTGCACGCGCGCCCGGTGAAGCGTGCACGGCCCCCTCTGATTGCGCGTCGATGCCCGGCGGCACCGCGGTCTGCGACGAAGTGCGTTGGATCTGTACAGTCGCTGTGCGCGGCCAGCTTGGCGATGTGTGTCAGCGGAGCTGCTGGGTCGACAACTACGGCCAAGCGCGGTGCGATTGGGGACCAGCCATCAACCCTACGGCGAGTGGCTCGACAGTGGACTGTTTCGCCAGCGACGGGCTCGCGTGTGGTAACGCTGGCCGGTGCGTCGCGCTCGCAGGGCTCGGACAGTCCTGCGAGAACAACGGTAGCTGCGACCGCTCGCTCTACTGCAAGGTACCTGCGGGCGGTGCCACGGCCACCTGTCAGTCGCGCGGGACCATTGGATCTCCGTGCGACCCGTTCAACGCTCCCTGCGTCGATTCAGCCTATTGCTCCGCCGCGGGGTGCGTCGCAAAGAAGGCCAACGGACAACCTTGCCTAACCAATGCGGAGTGTTCGGGTGGTGTCTGCCTCTGCGGGATTGACGGTTGTGCAACGCCGGGCGTGTGTACTGATCCGAACACGACACAGAACAATGTGGACGTGTTCAACGCGGTTACGTTCTACTGTCACGGGTAGTGGGGGTTACCTTGGCGAGCAAGCCGCCGCACGGCCATTCTCCAGGCGTTACCGGCGGGGCCACCAATAGACGTTCTCGAGTCGTCGCCTGCATTGCGTGTCACCCCGAAGTCCGCGCCGGGATTCGGTAGCAGATAGGTATGGACATTCTGGACGGCCACGTACTCCCCCATCCGCAGCGAAGCGAGGATCGGGGGGAGGCAAGCTGAGCGCTGCGCCGCAGGCGCGAGCGAAGCGGGTGGGGGCATCCATCAAAACATTCTCTGTTCGGTGGAAGTCCCATCAGTTCGTCATCAACTGACTTGGCATGGAGTCAGCGCACGTTCCCCAATGGTCAGGAGGGCGTCGGGCCGTTGTAGCGTCGCGGTTCGCGGTAACGCTGCGCCAAGGCAGAGCCGCGACAGTGTTGATTCGGTAGCTGAGTCGGGAATGCGTCAGGCATGTCTAGGAGCGTTTGTGGCGGAACCGGAGGGGGGTGACTCCGCTGACACACAAACGTCAGCAATGAACTCCTTTAACGACCAGAGTAACAGAGCCACGGCCTGACCAGTCACTCAGCCCAAGTGTTCCGGACCTCTCAAGCAGCCGCGATTAGGTTGGCTCGATGCTCGAAGAAGAGCCGGGTATCCGCTCGAGCTGCGTGTGGGTCAATCGCCTTTGTGCTTCATGCACCGGATGCTCGAACGACATACGCCGTGTGTTCAATGGCCTATGTCGACAACCCAACCGTAATCAAACCGTAACCAAATCATAACCCAATGTCTAGATTTGTGAACATGCGAGAATTGTGAATACACATTTGCTCCCATTCCTAATCACTTGACAGCCCTCCGCCTTCCCGATAAACAGGGACGTGCGGTAGATGCGGAGGAATACGGGACAGTGCGAGAAGACGCGCAAGTGCGGGCCCTATTGGAAGGCTTGGCATCCAATTCTTTGGTTGGGCAGGGAAACGATTCACAAAGGTCCTTAGTGAAGTGGGCTGTGCCGATAGTCCGAGCTCGTGTGGTTCGCATTTGGGGCCGTCAGCTGACCCTGCGTCGGTGTAACCTAACTCAACATGACATTGACGAGGTCACGCAAGATGTCTTATCACTTCTGTTCGTAAACCGTGCTCGGGTCATTCTTTCTTGGGATCGAGATCGCGGAGTCTCGTTAGCAAACTACGTTGGTTTGGTAGCCGAGCGTGCCGCAACGAGGTGCTTCCAGATTCGGAGCCGCCAGGCCTTCGCGACAAGAACGGAGTGCACCAGCGTAGTTGCGGAGGAGCTAGCGGATTGCTGTCCCGGACCCGAGGCTCTGCTGTCAGAGCACGAATATGTTGAGATGGTAGTCGGGCGAATCCGGAGTGAACTATCTGACCGCGGCAATCGTCTATTTGAGATGTTGTTGCTCGAAGAGCGACCGGTCGATGAAGTGAGCAACCTGACAGGACTCAGTCGGGATGCAACCTACACCTGGCGAAGCCGAATAGCACGATTGGCAAGGCGGATTGCTCGCGAGGTCGAGATCGAGTATGTCACTGGGGGCTGAATTGTTTATCCCAACGCTTGGTGGAATGTGTAAGGGGAATTGGTCCAGATGAAGCACACACATGGTCTTTCTGCACTTACCTGTCTCCTCGGTCTAGCATTGTCGGGTTGTTCTGGTTCATCCGGAGAAGACACCGGAAACCGGGGGAGTGGCGGAGGGACTCGTGCTCCTTCATTTGGCGGACAGGGAGCGTCAGCCGGTCTGGGCGGTGGGCGCTCGAGTGTATTGGCCGGAGGCACGTCAGCAACTGGAGGCACGTCAGCAACTGGAGGCACGTCGGCAACTGGAGGCACGTCAGCAACTGGAGGCACGTCGGCAACCGGAGGCACGTCGGCAACCGGAGGCACGTCGGCAATTGATTGCTCTGGCATTGTCGGACAGGACGTCTTCGTCGACCCTGCCAAGGGAAATGATGAGGGCGCTGGGACACGGGCGGCGCCATTCAAGACCATCGATCATGCAACCGTAGCCGCGAGCAAGAATTGCTCAAAAAGCATTTTTCTACTGGATGGCACGTACAATCCAGCTTCGGAGCCCAAGTTTGGCGGTGTGGCTGCCGGCTGCGGACAAAGCTCTGGCATCTCAATACCATCCGGTGTTGCTATCAAAGCGGTGAATCCTGGCGCCGCAAAGCTCGTGATAGGTGGCACGCACGGGTTATGCGTTGCGGGGAATAGTAGCGTAAGCGGCCTATCGATCAGCCGTGCTACCCGGGGCGGTCGAGTCCTGGAAGCTACGACTGGCGTCCTTGACGTGGACTCAGTCCAGTTCGAAGGCTGCGGATCTCCAGGCGTCGCGGGGGTTGTAACGACCCTCCAAAGCGTTAGCCCGGTCCAAGCCTGTGTGGTTGCTTCGGGCGATGCAACGGTACGCCTTACCGCATCGGCGAGCCACGCTTGGCTCTCAGGGGCCGTTGGCACTTTCGCAGCCGGGCGCGACCAGGCACGAGTCAGTATGGAGGGCGGGCAGTTGGCCGTCGCGCCCCAGACTGACCCCGTGGCAGTCTTTGTTGCCGCCGAGCGCGCAAGATTGAGCCTCTCCACCCTCACCCTATCCAGCAGTGACAATAATGCCATCGCCGTTCAGTCGCAGGACATGGCGACGGTCAACTTGACCAAGACCACGCTCAATGGATTTGGCATGGGGTGTCTCGTGCACACGGGTGGATCAGAGGTCGTCTTGGAAGACGTCAATGCCGCGAGCACCAGTAAATTCGTGTACGTGCTCGAAAGACAGACGTCACGGTCGGCGGTTACGCTGCGCCGAGTCAAGGTAACTGGCGGAGCTGGAGCTGTTGTCGTCCACTCGGGTGATGTGGCCTTGCATATTGCAGAGTCGGAGATGAGCTCGTGCACGTCTGGCATCGTGTACAACGGAACCGGAGAACTTGACTTAACGAATACGCGGCTCGTCAATAACGAGAACGGATTGCTGGCACAAACAACCGCTGGGCCGTACTCCGTGCGTCTGCGCGGAGTGGAGATCTCCGGAAACGCCAAAGTCGGA
>JBLNFG010000443.1:0-3894 GCA_050263495.1 Myxococcales bacterium
TGAGGAGTCCACCAAGCCGTTCGCGTCTCCGAATGCGACCTCGACCAGCATTCGAGCTCACTGCTCTCACTTCAATCAACGGATTGCGTGTCTTTGATGGTACCGCGCTGTTCGCCGAGCAAAAAGCCAAGGTCGAGGGGCCTCTCGATCTCGGATAGCCGAAGCCACCCCCATTGGGGAATTGAACCAAAGCGGGCAGGGAATTGTACCCAATTCCCGTATGCCCCCCCGTTGGTGTCGAGCGAGGCACGAGCAGCTTCGGCTCTCGGGAGAGAAGTGAATCCCGAATTGCCCCTTGGGGACCGAGGAGGCGGAGGGGCATATTGCAGCCGAAGGAACGCGCCATGCCTATCTATCTTGTTCGGTGGCCAGATCTCACGGCATCACTCGTTCGTGCACAAGATGAGGACGATCTGATCGACATCCTTGACCAGGTCGCCAATCCAGAAGGTTGTGAGTGGTCCGTCTACGATGGGCCGCTTTTCATCGACTTCCAATTGCCAGCCGAATGGAGCGTACGGGAAAGGCGGCCAGAGCATCCGATCACTCCTGAGCAAATCGTCGTAGACGACACTACTGCTTTGACGGGAGGGGTTGTGAGCTCGCTCCAATTGTCTCTTGCAGAAGGCGATGATGGCTACGATACCGGTTCGGAAATTATTCGTAGAGCATTCCCAGCGCTCCAAGTCGCGATCGACAGGTATCAAGACAGCGCGGAAGCTGGGGAGACTGACGGGGTTCTCCCAGAAAGCGAACTTCGAGAGGCTCTACACGCGGAGCTTGCGCGGGTCGTCGCCACCTCATGGAGGCGAGCTCATCTCGACAACAAGCAAGATCCAGTCTCGGAACTTGCCCGTCAGATGGACCTACCCATCACGCTCGCGCAAAAGTACTTCGATGCGGCGGCACAGGGGGTAGGCGGTAGTGAAAGCCCTGCAGAGCCAGAGTGGGTACGCGACACTTCTACCGTACCGCTATTCCGTGTCTCGAACCATCACACCGCAGCTTGCGGAGAGCCACCGACAGTGGATGGAGACGCACCGCAGGCGTACTTCGGCTACTTCGCCAACGAGTACGGAGAGCAAGCGGTCTACGTTTACGACACAGCGACTGGCGAAGCCACGATCCGAATGGGTGACACAGGTTGGAAGCTTGCCCATCGCGTCGGTGATGGCCGCATTGAGGGCACGATGTTGTCGAAGGCCGAGGAAGCATGGCTTCGCGCTTGCTGGATGGCCACCGGTGGACGCGACCCGCGACCAATGCCGAAGGACGAAAAGCGAACGGACGAAGCGCTACACTGATTGCCGCGCGGCACCACGGCGTCGCGTGTATGCGGCCAACACACTAGGAGCCCGTTAGCTACGTCGTGCAAATCTCTAAGGGTTATTACTGTTTGTTTGTTCACGGTTTTGTGAATTGATGCAAATCTTCCTCTGTCTCGGTCATTGTGGCAGCCACGAGTTGCTCTGCCTCCGTTGTGTGTGCCAGGTTCTCGACTAACCTTGGCATGCCGTGTTCCTACTACTCCTGCGCTCGCTCGAGTTTGCATTCTATCATTACCTCCTAACGATCGTCGACCGGATCAGTCGACTTCCGCGCAATACTACGATGCCGGAAGCTGAACGACTGTACCGCGAGAACATAGCCCTCAAAGCACAGCTTGACGCCTATGAGAGCGACATGCGCAGGACTCAGTCGACCAAGCCCAAAAGGCAGTCGCTACGAATGCGCGCGGCGCAAGTGTTCGCGTACCTGCTCACACGTGACGACGAACCATTCCGCCGATACTTCCTCACCGCGCCGATATCAACCATTCAGCGTTGGCTTTCGAAATTCCGCAGAAGGAAGCACCTCCCAGTTCCTGCTGGAGGGCGCCCGAGCGTGAGCGAGGAAGTCGTTCAACTGATCCTCACGCTCAAACGAGAGAGTCGAAGTTGGGGTCAGCGAAGAATTCGCGAAGAGCTTCGTCGCATGGGAGTTCGCGTTGCCGAGGCAACAATCCGGAAGATTCTTCTCGAACACGGGTTCTCTCCCCATCCGCACCGGAAGCTGGACTTCGAACGATTCAAGTCTGCAGCGAAAGACGCCGTATGGGCCATCGACTACTTCGCTGTCCGAACCGCGAAAAACAAGTGGGTTCAAGTTCTCATTATACTCGACATCTTCACTCGCGAGCGCATTGACTTTCGGGTCTATGATGGGTGGGATGTGGACTCCTGGTGGACAACGCGCGCGTTCTACGACGCGATCGTTCGAACCAAGCGCAGGCCAGCGAAGGTGATTTCCGACCATGGAACGCACTTCATGGGTCAGTTCGAGCGGCAACTCCGCGTGCTCGAAATCGAGCAAGATCGCACTGTGACAGGCCTCCCGTCGCTCAACTGTTACGTGGAGTGCGCAATAGGTACGTGTCGTCGGGAGCTGTTGCGTCACATCCGTTGTGCGGACGCGGACGAGTTACAGCGATACCTCGATCAGTACCGCGACTATGCGAACGATGAACGAGCGCACCAAGGTCTAGGGGGACAATCGCCTACGGAAGTAAGTGGCGGTTCACCGCGTCCAAAGTTGTTGAACCTAGATGAACTGAAGCAGAAGCGACTAGTGCGACGCGAGTACGCGTGCGGGATTCTGCACGGCTACTCGCTGCAAGACGCCGCGTAGACGCAAGTCGCGTGCGTCTATCGCGTCGCGGGCTTGCCCGTGATTGCGACAAGCTTCGCGAAGGTATCGCTTTGCCCAACACACGTGATATGTGATTGCACAGGATTATGTGTTCAGCAGTCCTGACCAGTACGGCGCACCTTAAGCCTTACCGAAACGGCTCCGGGTTCTACCAAGCTGCACCGCCCAGCACTGGTGACGTCTGTGACCCGGAAAACCCAGGAACTCCACCGGCTGGAGGTGTCTATTCGTGTCAACCGACGGGGGAGTGGGCCGTTGCGTCTCCAGGTTGGACACCGCAAGCTCGTATTGCCAATGCTCAGAAGGGCGACACCGTGATGATCCGGAGCTGTTCAGGATTCGTCAGGCATGTCGTCAGTGCCCTCGTGCCGCACCAGCTCTACACACACGTTGGACTGATGACTCAGAATTACGTTGAGCTTCGGCATTCTACCGGAGAGTCCGCCTACATTGGCAACCACGTGGTGGGATTAAAGAACCGTATTGAAGAGAATGCCCTTCGATATCTTTGGCCGGGTACAATAACCGAGTCGATCGAGGAGGCTTTCGACAGTGGTCGAGATCTTACTGGTCCCGACGGGCTGGGTTACGCCAGAGTCAAGGGTTTCGCCCCTGGTGAAGTGCGTTGTCCTAACGAACAAGACATCGTGTTCCCTCGCATATTGAAGCCAGCTCCAGACGTGGAGAATCAGGTTCGACCCATCCTCCACGTTGCGGCCGACAAGTCTCGAGCCATTTTCGGACACTATCGCTTTGGCCAGTATTCGAGCGCACAAGATACCGCACAGGATGACCCCAACGCTCCAGCCCCAATTGACGACACTGCGAAAGGAGACAAGTTGTTCGGCCGCGTGCCGACGGTCTGTTCGTCATTTGTGAGGCTGGCACTGAAGGCGGCAGGGGCAGATCTCGACAAGGACAAGCAGTTGCCGACGCCAACAGACATGACCAAGACATCGCCGGAAGGATTGATGTACTACCACGCGGATGAGCGGCTCAATGCAGGGCATCAGCTGTACTCGGCGGTCTACAATGCGGTGCAGACGCAGGGCGCGCAAATTGTGGCGCACGACTACACCGACAGCGCGAAGTGGTGGGCCACGGGCATTGCTGGTGGAGGACTTGCCGGAGCCGGAATCTGCTTTGCGTGGGCAGGACCAACGGCTGCCGCTGGCTGCGGGTTGATCGGATCAGCGCTTGGATTCT
>JBLNFG010000444.1:0-5881 GCA_050263495.1 Myxococcales bacterium
ATCCGACTCTGGAGAGCATCAACGATGGGGTCAACACCATCAGCTATCCAGAACAGCGCAAGCCCTATGCGGAGCGTTTTCGCGGGGTGCATCGACTAACGCAACGAAAGGACGGCTCGCCGCGCTGCGTCGCTTGTCTGTGCTGTTCGACAGCGTGTCCCGCACAGTGCATCTACATCGAAGCAGGTGAATACCCCGAGGGGGATCCCCGGCGTGGTTACGAGCGCTTTCCCAAGCGGTTCGTAATTGACGAACTGCGTTGCGTCTTCTGCGGGTTCTGCGTGGAAGCTTGCCCGTGCGATGCGATTCGAATGGATACCGGCATGCACGCAGTGCCCTATGACTCGCGCGAGCAGTTCATTTACCAGAAGGACCTGCTGCTAACGATCCCCGGACGCGACGGTGACCACGAGTCTAAGAACCCGCGCCATGAGCCAGGTGATCCCAGCCACCCCGGGATCACGCGACAGAAGCTGGGGCACTAAGTCGGGTACGGTCTGCTGTAGAGGACGACGCGCCTACCGAGCCTTTCGCGATGGGTGGGGTTATCGGCATATAGGGCTCGGTCATGGTGGATGCATGGTCTCGTGGGACGGGGTCCTCTGAAACTGCCTGCGATGCGGCTAAGCGAGCGAGCTACGAGGGCGCCGCGCCTCCTCTGGGTTTCTCCGCGCCGGCAGCCACTTGCCGACGCGAACGCAGTAACTGAGAGAGTTCGTGCAGATTGGTCATTAGGCCCGACGGGTCGAAGACCTAGACCGGGCACTAAGCCCTCAGCCGTGCAAATGCGGGTGGTCAGCGTCCGCCAAACTCGGACGAGGGCTGGTGGACGGCAGCCACTGAGAAGAGTCTTCCCTTGTGAACCAGGTACCTTCTCGCGAGCAGGGTTGACCGGGGCGTTAGGGAGGTCATAGATGGGCTCGTGTCATCGCGTTACGAAGTTGTGATTGGCCTCGAGGTTCATGCGCAGCTGCTGACCGAGAGCAAGCTTTTTTGCCGGTGTTCCACCCGTTTCGGGCAACATCCGAACAAGAACGTGTGCCCCGTTTGTCTGGGGCTGCCTGGAACACTTCCTGTTATCAATGACCAAGCTGTGCGGTTTGCGATTAGGGCCGCCCTCGCAGTGGGGTGCAGCGTTCAGCACCGCAGCGTCTTTGCTCGTAAGAACTACTTCTATCCGGATCTTCCGAAGGGATACCAGATCAGTCAGTTCGACGAGCCTCTCGCGCTCGACGGTTACCTGGACATCGAGACGGAAGGCGGTCCGCGTCACGTCGGGATCATCCGAATCCACATGGAAGAGGACGCGGGCAAGAATGTGCACGGCATCGGTGGCGATTCGGTAGTGGATCTAAACCGCGCTGGCGTGCCACTGGTAGAGATCGTGAGTGCACCGGATCTCCGGTCGTCGACCGAAGCAGCAACGTATATGCGCCGCCTTCGAGACGTACTGTTGTTCTTGGGGGTCAACGACGGCAACCTCGAGGAGGGGAGCTTGAGGTGCGACGCGAATGTGTCGATTCGCCCCTGGGGTCAGCAAGAGCTTGGTACTCGCTGCGAGCTGAAGAATCTCAATTCGTTCAAGTTCCTGCAGCGAGCGATCGACTCAGAAGTCGTCCGCCAATCTACAATCGTCGACTCCGGGGGCCGCGTAGTTCAGGAGACGCGCTCTTTTGATCCGGATACCGGCAAGACGCATTCGTTACGCTCGAAGGAAGAGGCTCATGACTACCGCTATTTCCCTGAGCCGGATCTGCCTCCGCTGACCGTCACCGAGGCCGATATTGATGCAGAACGCGCCAAGATACCGGCTCTACCAGAGGAGCTGCGACGACGTTATGTCGGAGAATATGGCCTCTCGGAGCAAGCCGCGGCGACGCTGACCCAACACCCGCTTGTAGTGCAGTTCTTCGAAACTGTACGCAAAGGCGTCAAGGAGCCAGTCAAGGCCGCCAACTACATTCTTACTGAGGTGATGCGCGGCGCGAAGATTCATGGTCAGCGCGCCGAATTTACTGTGGCTCCAGAACAGGTCGCCGAGCTGTTGACCATGGTTGATGCCGGCGAAATTAGCGGCAAGCAGGGCAAAGAGCTGTTCGGGATGCTCGAAGGCACCACACGCAGCGCGAGGGAACTGGCCGCCGAGCGCGGCCTGCGCGTAGTGACGGATAGCAGTACGGTTGAGCCGCTCTGTCGCAACATCATCGCGCAGTCCCCACAACAGGTGGCGCAGTATCGCGCCGGGAAGAAGGGTGTGTTCGGGTACTTCGTCGGTCAGGTGATGAAAGTTTCGAAGGGCTCAGCAGATCCGAAGCTGGTAAATGAAGTCTTAACGCGTCTTCTCGAGGGTGATAACTGAGATGTGCGACGTACCCCACCCCGAGCCCATTTCCGGTACCTGCTACTCCGCAGTCGAGCTGTCGATGGATAACTCGACTGTGTGGGTGCTAGATCAGCGGAAGGTGCCTGCTTCGGTAGAGTACCGGGGAGTGCGGAAGGTAGATGGGCTGATCGAATCGATTAGGGACATGCTGGTCCGCGGCGCGCCTGCAATCGGCATTGCTGCGGCATACGGAGCGGTGTTGGCTGCGTGGCAGGCTGCGAGCTTGGCCGAGTTCGAGCTGCTGCTCGAGAGAATTGCTGCAGCGCGTCCGACCGCTGTCAACTTGCGCTGGGCCGTCAACCAGATGCTTTCGGCTCGCCGACGCTGCGCAAGTGACCAAAGAGCTGAAGTAGTTGCGGCGATGGCAGAACAAGCTCGCCAGATACACCGCGCCGATGTCGACGCAAATCGGCGCATGGGGCGGCTTGGCGCCGAGTTCGTACCGGACGGCGCGGTCATTCTGACGCACTGTAACGCAGGCGCTTTGGCTACGGGCGGATATGGAACGGCACTTGGCGTAATTCGAGCAGCTCGTGATGCCGGAAAGAAGATCAGCGTGATCGCCGACGAGACGCGCCCCTGGCTGCAAGGAGCCCGACTTACTGCGTGGGAGTTGCAAAAAGACGGGATCGAGGTGACCGTGATTGCAGACGGCGCGGCGGCTAGCTTGTTCGCCAAGGGCCAGATCGATCTTGCAGTTGTCGGTGCCGATCGGATCGCGCGCAACGGTGATGTGGCCAATAAGATCGGGACATACAACGTCGCTTGCTTGTGTCACTGCCACTCGCGGCCCCTTTATGTTGCTGCCCCTTGGAGCACGGTCGATCTGCATACCGCGTCAGGAGCGGAAATTACCATCGAGGAGCGCGCTGAGTCGGAGATTACGGAATGGCACGGCGTTCGCCATGCCCCCATCGGCGTGCCCGCAAAGAACCCCTCTTTCGACGTTACGCCCGCAAGGCTGGTGAGCGGACTATTCACGGAACGCGGGGTGGTGAGCCCGCTAACGGAGCAGGGGCTGGTGGCTCTCGCGAGTTAAGCCCGAAGAGCTTTCTGCTTCGCGCAGTGGCTAATGGGTACGCGCCGGGAGACTCCGTTTGTTGGCAGCACTAGGCGGTGCGAGCGGTGCGCGAAAGGAATGGGGTTTGGGAATCCCATCGTGGAAAGGTCCACGAAGTAGGTTTCAATGATGGTGGGCCACTTGTGTCCGGCGTCCGCGAGCAGCGCCCAGGGTGCAGTGAAGCCCAAAGAAGCTGTGATAACACGGGAGCGCTGGGGAAGAGCTGTTGCGAACCAGCCATCGAGCGAGGCTAACACCCTCGAGCAAGCATTGACGCAGACCAGGGGGTACGGCTGGCGAAAGCCTGGATCAGGACTACGTACAAGGGACCCAATGCCTATCACCGAACCATCGCAAGCTGCGTCTGAGCTGGAGCAACCGAGGAAGCCGGCGTGGCTGAAGGTCAGGGCGCCCGGCGGCGAGAACTATACGCGCATCAAGAGCACCCTGCGCGGCTTGCAGTTGCACACCGTCTGCGAGGAAGCGCGTTGTCCGAACGTGGGTGAATGTTGGTCGAAGGGCACGGCGACCGTGATGATCTTGGGTGACACATGCACTCGGGGTTGCCGTTTCTGTGCCGTCAGTAAGGGCAACCCGCGCGGAGCCGTGGATGTCCGGGAACCGTCGAACGTGGCGCTTGCCGTGGCAAGGCTAGGATTGCGTTACGTCGTTTTGACCATGGTCGATCGGGACGACCTAGCCGATGGTGGTGCGGAGCACGTCGCCCAAACAGTACGTGCGCTGCACGGCGTTCAGCCCGGATTGTTGGTCGAGACATTGGTGGGCGACTTCGCAGGCCGCACCGAAGATGTCGCGACCGTACTCACTTCGGAGCCTGACGTCTTTGCTCATAACATCGAAGTCGTACGGCGCCTTACACGTAAGATGCGCGACCAGCGGTGCGGCTATGAGCGCTCACTTGACGTGTTGCGGTCAGCGAAGCAACTCGGCCGTTCGAGGTACGTTAAGAGCTCGTTGATGGTGGGGATAGGGGAAACCGACGACGAGATCTTGGAGGCGATGAACGATCTTCGCGCAAATGGTGTGGATATCGTAACGTTGGGTCAGTACTTGCGTCCCACTCCGCGTCACGCGCCCGTGGTTTCTTACCGGACGCCCGAAGAATTTGAGCGTTGGGAGATCGCGGGGCGAGAAATGGGTTTCGCATTCGTAGCGTCGGGGCCTCTAGTGCGTTCGAGTTATCACGCTGCAGAGGGATTCGTGCTTGCTTCGAAGGAAGAACCAACCACCGACCATTTGATTGATGCTCGTCATCTCGTGCGACGAGCGTAGTTGCGTTCGCAGTCTCGTAACCACCCGTCATCCTGAGCTAACAACAGCACAGCTAATAATCGCCAAATCTGGCCGCGTGGCGGGCAAGCCCGCCGGTGACAATCGCGCGGCATTCGACTAGATTATGCGTCCATGGGCTGTGAAGCCGCAAAAATTAACGTCTCCGACGTCTTGCGTCGAGTCCAAGAAAAGCTCAGCGCGGCCAGTAACGGGGAGGACGAGACTCGAGGTTGTGACGGCGAATCCGTACTGCTTGCGACGGCTGCCCGCTACAGTTCGCCGCCGTCGGAGTTTTCGGTCACGCCGCCCACTGGGTTCGATCCCGATGCAGCCGCTCTCTTTGAGGCGATCGTCGAGTCAGCATTCTTGATCGCCAACGCGGATGGAGAATTTGACGCGGCGGAACGCGAGGTGTTCGCGTTGGTCGTGCTGGAGGCTTCGGAACACCGTGTGTCGGCTCGTCAGGTTCAGGCTATCGTCTCGGATTTGACCACCCAATTGGCAGAAGATGGTTTGGACCAACGCCTCGAGCGTCTGCGAAGCGCGATCTCGAAACCGCAAGATCGGCGGGAGGTATTGCGGATCGCGGCACTCTTGGCGCGCGCATCGGCGGGCATTAGCAGCAGCGAGCGAGCCGTATTGGGCCGTCTCGCGAGCCTTTGGGAGCTTCCGCCAGGGGCAGTCGATGAAGCGCTGACGGCGTTTGCGGGGGTACTAGATGGTTGAGCACAACAACTGCGGTCAGTATCGAAGGCGGGGATCGGCGTTGGCGTATCCTCGTATTGAGCAGGTGGCGCGCGGAACCGAAGCTTCTAGCGTAAGAGCCTATAGTTGGCTGTTTGGGGTATAAGCATCATGACGGCATTTACGAAACGATCCTCGCGTCCTCCTCAGCTTTCACCTGACGTCGTTCGTGTGATGCTAGACGACGGAGCGCTGGACGAACATCACGATCCTCGGCTTTCCACGGAAGAGCTCATCGTTGTCTACCGGAACATGGTGCAAACCAGGCTGCTCGACGAGCGCTTCACCGGCCTCCAGCGCCAGGGGCGGATTGGATTCCACGTCGGTTCGCTGGGCGAAGAGGCAACGATCATAGGGGCCGCCTACGCCCTGAGACCGAATGATTGGATTTTCTCGTGCTA
>JBLNFG010000445.1:0-10220 GCA_050263495.1 Myxococcales bacterium
GAGCCGCTCGCGCCGGAACCGGCGAGACGAAGTAGTGCATCGTCCTGCCAACACTGTGTGATTCCATCCAAACAAATCTTACGGTCCGCAAGGTACAAGATGCGCTCAGTTCGTCCGGTTCTGGAGAAGAGCCCTGGATAGGTAGCTAGATCGGTCGTCGATTCGTCCATGACGACACTCGAGTCGTTCAAGTAAAGCACCATCGGGAATGCTCCCTCGGGTGTCTGCTGGACGTCGAGTTCCGCGTCGTAATAGGTCGCGTCGCAGTCTCCGCCGCCTGCATCGTTGCAGTAAGAGTCTCCAATATCGAGCACGAAGCCGTGCGGATCCTCCACCTCCACGACCAGTCTGAGCACGCGATGGCTCGACATGTCGACGGTCAGTGCACCTTCACCCTTCGCCAGTGCCGTCAGTTGAACGGCAGGCGCTTGGCAGTCACTCCAGTTCCTCGCCAGGTCAACGCTGCACGAGTACTCAGCGCCCGCATCCGGAGACGTTGCGGTGGCCCCGGCAGCTGCTGTTCCGCCGACGTGGCCACCTCCCACACCGGAGGTTCCATTACCGGCGTTGCCGCCATTGCGGCCTCCAGCGCCGAAGGTCCCGGACGCTCCGCCCGCCGCGAGCTCGCCCCCGCTGGTTCCGCCACCCGCCATCGTGCGGTCGTTGGTAGAACCGAACACTTGCGCCGAGAGGTTCTTACTCTCGAGGCTGGAGGCGCCACTGCTAACCGGCGCGACCGTTGGGACAGACTGACTCACGCTAGCGGCGCCGGTGGTGCCGCCGCTAGCAGACGCGGTCACAACACCAACGCCAACGGCAGCACTCGTTTCGACGAACTTACTGCCGCTCCTGCTTCCACCAAGATGGACTGCGCTGCCAGTGCCACCTGATCCGGACGCCCTCCCCGCCGCTCCTGCTTGGTGGGCCGCCGCACTCGGCGCCCGGATAGCGGGTTCCGAGCCGTAGTTGAGGACATCCTCACACGCCGCGAGCACGAGCGGGGAGAAGGCAATTGAACCGGTGACCAGAATAGTCGAGAAACTCGACGGTGGGTATCGTTTGCTCATGGCTAGACACGTCGACTCATGACTCACGCAGACTCGACAACGTGAGGTTGACACGGCTTAGCACCAGGCGAACGACACTCTCGAACTCAGCTCGAGTGATTTTGAGTTCTCGCTCCAGGTAGGCGCGTGTAAATGAAAGGAGTTGGTGGCGGATCCCGACTATCCAGCGCACCACGGTGACGCGGTTGACGCCGAGCATCTGGGCGACATCGCGAGCTCGCGAGCCTTCGCAGATGTACATTCTCAGCACGAGTCGGTCTCGAGCGTCCAGCTGTTCAACCGCGACCCGGAAGGCTTGCGCAAATTCGTGTGCGTAACGAATCTTCAGATAGTCGACCTCTGGATCACTTCCCATAGAGATCAGCCGATTCTGCAATTGCTCGTTCGAGTCCTCGTGGGCGGTGTGCCGCTGGCTCCGTATCAGACTGATCTGGGTCCGTTTGATAACGACCCTCAACCACGTTCTCAAGGACGAACGCCCCGCATACTCGCTTAGCCTGCAGTTGCCACCGGCCTGGCACGAAAGTAGCCTCTCGAGGACGACCTGCCGCAGGTCGTCGCGATGGGCTGCGTCGCAGGATGCGACCAGCAACGGTTCGACGTATTGCTGCACCAAGACGCGCGTGGCCAAGGCACAACCTTTGAGGCAACCACACACTAGGTAAAGATCCCCGGCGTGCTCTACGACGGACGAATCATCCGAGCGCTGCCAGATGGAACTAAGGTACTCGACGAACTCCTCGAAGGTCACGTTTTGCGGGTCCGGCCAGCATGCCCTAGCTTGCAGATATAGAGCTGCACAGCGACCGTCCGCAGTTCCCTTCGCTACAGCCAACTCACCCATAGTTCACCATTAGGAACGCTCGCGCTCCTACGTTCAGCTGCCGCGCGTTATACACGTCGAGAATTGTGGGGGCAAGCGCTGGAAGACTGTCGTCCATTTCGACCAATTTCGAGGACGAGTCAGCGCGTCTGAGAATGAGGCCTGCGAGCGATCGGTGTCGAAAGAAATGCGGCCGAGCTCGAGCGCCGCGACCCGTGTTCTGCGCACAATGCGACCCAACCGGCTGAACGGAACCCGACGCGTGAAAAGAATCAGCTGAGCATGTGCGATTTTCCGCATCATCCTGGCACTGCGAGCGTCCATACGAAAATGGCCGCGCCCCCTTGATCCGGGCTGCTACCCGGGAAAATGCGCGCTCCGTGAGCGGTGCGCGCGAGGTCAAGCTGTGAACCTCGTCAAAATTTCGTGCATCACGAGGTGAGCTGACCGCGTCCGAGTGACGAGGACACGCTGATGTCAGCGTGCAACAGGAAACGGCACTGCAAGGCAGCGCTCGGAGGCTCTATGCATAAGTTTGCGCGAAAACTCGTAGTGATGGCACTTGGCGGCGGATTGCTCGGCTTCGTTCCCAGCAACGCTTCGGCACAATCGGTGAACCTGAATATTTGCGAAAAACTCGTCGAGGATCTGTTCATTCCGCCGACCTTCGAAGAGCTTCGTACCTGTAAGACGCCGAGCAACTTTTTCAAGAAACTCGCCTATTGCTCGGCCTTACCCGGGTGTTGCCTCCCAGGCATGTGCCTCGTCGATCCGATCTGCTTCACGGCAAGACAGATTCAAACCGCGGCTGGTTACTGGAAGTACAGGGGTGATACCTACTGCTCGATGCAGGATGTCACTCCAAGGGCACTCTTGAACAAGCTCTTGATGGACCAGGTGGTAAACGCAGCCGATCTTCTGACGGGCGGATTGTATGATCAAGTACTGAACCTCGCAGAGGGCGACATGGACGTCATCTATGCGCGCGCGCATGCCATACCCGCTGAGTGGAAGGACTATCTGACCGCCTTCATTGCCCCCTACTACGATAACGGTGCCAATGGTTATGCGTACGGTGACTTGGACAACGCGCGTATCATCTCCAACCGGGATGGCACGGCTCAGTGGTATTTGAAGGACGGGATGGATGGTATCACGCTCGGCAATGTCGTCATCTTGTCGGGCGATACGTACGACACCATCATGAACCAGCCGATCTCGTCGAGCCAACATACCCAGGCTCAGTGGAGCGCGTTGGCGACGATTGCGCATGAAATGGTGCACGTGAAGCAATACAGAACGCTCGGGCGCACCCGTTTCCTGAAGGAATACATCATGCAAAACCTGATGCATGGGTTTGCTTATTGCCAAGATTCCTTCGAGCAAGAAGCGTACACCTTTGGCGCCAACATGGCTCGTTCTTGGGGGGGCGAATACTGCAACGCGACCGTTGACTTTCACAACAGCGAAATCGATGCCTGTGGTCTCGGAATCGACAAGTTCACCTGCACGACGGACTATGAAGTCTGTGGAACAGGGCGCCCGGATTGTGCGCGCACTCCGAAAACCTTGCATCGAATGTCACTCTCGTGCACGGGGGGCCTCGTCTCGGATGTGGCGAACGTGGATCTCGCGACGTACGGGAATTATCGTTGCGAAAGCCGATTCCAGGAGCAATGCATCAACGACGGTTCATTCGACGGGTACTACATGGAGTGGTGCGACTACTCCGGGGAAACATGCAAGCAGATCGCGCCAAAGGAGTTCGCTTGTGATCCCGGCGCCACGCCGAGTGGATCGTGTCAACCCACGAAGGTCCACCGGACGCTGATGACCTGCAACGGCAATCCAGCTTCGGATGAGGAAGTGATTGACCTCTCGGGCGGCTACGCTGACTTCACGTGCAATAACCGCTTCCGCAGTCAATGTGTAGAGGATGGGAGTTGGGATACCTATAGCGAGGAGTGGTGCGAGTACGCCTGCGATTGACGTCTGACCAAGGACACGCTGGCTTTGGGGGAACTCCGCGTTCCCCCAAGGCTCGATCACGTATCTTTCTCTCGGAATTTCACGTCACCGCGTTATGACACAGCGGAACCCAATCGACGGGCTAAAGCTCGACGGGGCATGGTTGAGAGCGAGAGCAAACGCGCCGGCCAAAGTTCCCGACGTGTAGCTTCCGCCGCGAGCCGGCGTGACGGGGCGATTGGCTTGCCACTGATTGGGCGCAACGTACGCACTCGAGCCGACGTTGTACATGCCATCTGCCCCGTAACCGGCCTCTGACCAGTACGTCCTATCCGTGCCGGCAAGAGCACCGGCGCGAATGAACCAATCGGCGGTCCACTCCGCGAGATTTCCGATTAGATCGTCCACACCCCACGTGCTGGTGCACCCGCCGATCCCGCTGCCCGTCGTGCGCGCTGTGGTTGCTGAGGTGAGGCAGGCTCCGGTCTCGCCGGCACTCACCCCAGGATCGGGAGTCATGCTGACGGCCGTCAACCACTGGTCGCCGGTGGGCAGCTGCTTGCCGCTCGCACGACACGCCACATTGGCTTGAAACCAGCTGATCTGGGACGACGGAGTAACGCCAGTGCGGCTCGCCGCGAACAGCAGTGAGGTCGCCAATGCTTGACCGTTCTTGGGGAAGCTGGTGGGGTAGTCGTCACTCGACGCGCCGTATTGGGTTCCGGTGCCGTCGATCGCTGACCAGACACTCGCCTCGTAGCGGTCGATCCAAAATGCCGTGGCGTCCGTACCCACCTTGACGACCTCGTCGTTGCCACGGCGGCACACCACATAGGCGATGACAATCGGATCACGACTGTAGCCCCAGGGGCAATCTGGGTTGACCTGCGGCAAGGCGTTGAATGCGGTTTGGAGAGCGGCGAAGTTGGCGTTGATGGCAGACGCCGACAATAGCTCCTCGTCGTGAAAGAGCGTGAGTGCGCCGACGGTGTCCGCTTTTACGATGACGCTGGTGCCCACGAGTACCGACAGCGCCAACGCGGTTGGGGTGACGCGGCGCGCCCAACGCGGTAGATCGAA
Source organism: Myxococcales bacterium (assembly GCA_050263495.1). Lineage (GTDB taxonomy): Bacteria > Myxococcota_A > Polyangia > Polyangiales > Polyangiaceae > FEN-1139. The sequence continues at coordinate 4,939 of JBLNFG010000445.1, forward strand.
TTCAATCGTGTAGATCTTGATCTCCATCGGGGCCTCTTCTCAGCGTGGCGTCACGCAGCGAAAGCCTAGGGTGGCACTCCAGTCCGAGGGAGCGCTGTACAAGGAGAAGGCATACCGACCTGCCAGGGAGCCGTCTTCGTAACTTCCTCCGCGCACGGCCGCCGCTGGAACGCCCAAGGTCCAGCCGAGGTTGCCCACCTGCGCGCCGCCGTAGGTGTTGATGTTCCAGAGACCATCACCGCGATACTCGCCACCGCTAGTGTCCGGCCACGAAGGGCTTGCCGCTTCGGTCGCGCCGGCGTTCATCGAGGCATACCAATCCGCCGTCCACTCCTTCAGATTCCCGATCATGTCTTGGGCTCCATAGTTGCTCTGGCAACCGGCACTGCGCAGGCCCGTGATTTGGGCGGCGGTCGCGTTAATCACGCAGGTACTGGTGGCTGCATCGGAGGTGCCCTTGGCGCTGACCAACCACTTGTCGCCGGTCAGCAGCTGTTTACCATTCGCGCGGCAAGCCATGTTCGCCTGAAACCAAGTGACGTTGGCAGTCGGCATCACGTTGGGGCGACTGACGGCGTAGAGCTGATGAGCCGCGGCAACCTGTCCATTCTTCGGAAAGGTGCTGGGGAAGTCGTCAGCGTTGGCGCCATATTGCGTTCCGCTCCCGTCTGGGTTCGACCAAATGCTTGCTTCGAAGCGATCCACCCAGAACGAACTGGTGCCCACCCGCACGCGAATCAGTTCGTCGAAGCCCCTTCTGCAAACGATGGGACTAGAGGTGCCAACGCGCTGATAACTGATCGGGCAATCGGGATTGGCTAGGTCGACCGAATTGACGGCGATCCTTAGCGTCGAAAAATTCTCGTTGAAGGTGTCAGCTGAAAGCGCGTCGCCCGCCTGAAAACGGTGTGGAACCCACACGGATGCGGCTTGCACCAGGGCGGTGGCAGTTGCCACGATTGGGATAGAAACTGCGAGAAATAGCGATAACCGCCGCAGCCAGCGAGGGGCACCCACGTCGATCACGATTAGCTTGAGTTGCATCGATCTTCTCCCTCGCCGTTACCGTGACAGGGCGCATCGAAACCCGACCGCGGTGGCAGTGTTGCTGGGCCCTCTATCGGCAAACAACCCGAAGCTCCCAGCCCGTTGTAGATATCGGGCCCCTCCACCGCGGACAATCGCCGCAGGGATCGCTCCGGTGTTGTATCCGTTCAGATTGACGACATTACAAGCCACGTTCCAAGTCCCATCGCCGTTGAAGATCGTTCCCTCCCACACTCGGGTCATCGTGGCAGCATCCAGGCCCACGCCTGTGCCCCATTCGGCGGTGAACTCCGCCATATTTCCAATCATGTCTTCGGCGCCCCAGGTGCTCACGCACCCCGTCGCACCCAGACCCGAGCGTCGAAGATCTTCGGTGGCGGTGGCGGGCCAAGAGGTGACGCAGGAGCCGGTGGCTCCATCGTTCTCGCCGGGATCGACCGTGCCGCTCGCAGCCATCAACCACTCGTCTCCCGTGGGGAGTCGCTTGCCACTCATGCGGCACGCTAAGTTAGCCTGAAACCACGTGGCGTACCCAGCCGGTAACACCCCAGACTCGCTCAGCGCATAGACGCTAGCGCTGCTCTCGCCGCTCTTACCAAAACCATTAGGATAGGGCCACAGAACGTCGAGACCGTACTGCTCCGCAGAGGCATCGGCGGAGCCATTCGGGCTGGACCACGCACTCGATTCATAGCGATCGATCCAAAATGCCGAACTGCCCGTGCCGACTTTCACCATTTGATCTCTGCCCTTCATGCAAACCACCGGCACTGCACCGGCAGTCGTCGTGCGGGTGTACCCCAGGGGGCAGTCGCTATAGGGCGAGGCGGCGGTCGCAGCGAGCGTCTGGATCGCGTCTCTGATTACCGTGAAGTTCTGATTGACTGCAGCGGCCGTGAGGAGATCACCGTCCATAAAGACATGCGGGAGGGTGATCGACACGGCGCAGATGGCCGCGCCAGAACCTAACAACGCCGTTAGCGGTAGGGCTGCGTACGCGACGAGTGGCCTTAACCACCGAGGCGGGTGAAGCTGGATGATGTGAACGTTAACCTTCATGGTCGGCCTCTGTCGTTTGCGTCACCGAAGTCGTGATGTTCGCCCTGCGGATCATGGGGCAAATGCGCACTGCCCGAATTTGGATCGACCAAACACGCACTGCGACCCAGGTACCGCCGTCGTTGCGGTTGTTCCACCCGTGCCACCACTCTGAGTTGTACCGCCGAGTGACGTGACACCGCCGCTCTGAGTTGCACCGCCGAGTGACGCGACACCGCCGCTCTGAGTTGCACCGCCGAGTGACGTGGTGCCACCGGCACTTGTGCCAAGCGTCGTTGTCCCGCCCATGCCATTCGTGCCTCCGGTGATCACATTGCCCCCCGTATGGCTCGCAGCGCCGGTAGCCATTGTTCCGCCGCTTGCGTTGCTGCCTCCCACGGCCATCGTGTCGCCAATGCTCGGTGTGCCGCCCGCATCGGTGCCTCCGTTGAACACCGATGCGCCGCCTGCGCCGTTATTCACTCCTCCGTTGCCATTCGTGCCTCCGCTCCCAACCGCGCCGCCACTGTCGACGACCGACGTTGTGCTCGCGACTGCGCTGTTGCCGACCGTCGCGCCTCCGCTCTGCGATGCAGTCGCACCGATCCCGCCTACGGGATTGCCGGACAGATCCGTGCGCCATGCGCCGTTGCCACCACTACTCGACGCGAGTGTGTCCGTGGCTTGGCGATTGGCGGTCGTCATCGATCCACTGGGATCTCGCGACGCACCTCCGGTGGCGTGGTTCGAGGTAGACTGCGCCGCCCCGCCACGGTGCGTTTCTTGAGCGTTGTTCGATGCCGAGCCTGAACAACCGACGACGACTACGCTCACAGCCCAGAGGAATGTCCAGTTGCCTTCGACGTGTCTCATGGTGATTGGGATCTCGCCTAGCCGCGCCCGACAGAGGTCAAACGAGGAGCCTTTCGCTAGCGATGCATAACGACTAGCCCGCGCTTGCCAACGAGAGTAGTTACCAGGAATCTTCAGCGATGGCTAAGCAAATTGCCGCCGTTTTACAGTGTGGGCGCTCAAATGCCGCAGGGCTTTTGGGGTCCTGAGCTTTTTGTTTGCCCGTCGCGATGACGCCGCGTGACGTACGGCAATGGCCGACCGCGTGACGCCGCGTGACGCACGGCAATCGTCCCGAGCGGCGCCGCGTGACGCACCGCATGAACGCGTTACTACGCCGGCACAAACCAAATCATCCAGAATCGACGACGGAGAACTCTGGTATCTCGGGCAATTCACGGACGGTCCCCCACCGACACTTTTCCCCTCGCCCCGGGTCGACAGTACAATGGTGTGCGATGCAGCGAGTAGAAATGGATCGTAACCGAGCCGACGCGCGACGGCTTTCTTCAGTTGAGCCTGGTTCGGACAGCTCTCGGCAGTCCCCGATCGCACGTACACCAACCGCGCAGAGAGCCCGCCGCTGCAGATCGGGGCAACACGGCGACGAATGCGACGATCCACATCCCCGCTAGCCCGAGGCCTGCCCTCAACCCAAGAAGCCCAGAAAGCGGAACCCAGAGGCCCAGCATGGAGAGGATGCCCATGCCGAGTGGAAAGCGAGCGTCTCCCGTTGCGCGCAGAGCGCAAACGAAGACCCAATTGAGGAGTCGCACCGTCTCCAGGACTAATCCCATGCGTAACAGCACCGTTCCTGTCGCGATGATGACGTCATCTTGGGTGAAGACGCCGAGAATACGCGGAGCTACCAACGCTACGACCGACGTGGTGCCCACCACCAGAAATAATCCGACACGCACACTGCGAAACGGCGCTCGGTAAGTGGCCTCGAAATCGCCGGCGCCCACGAGGTGGCCAATCAGTATCTCAGTGGCGAACCCCAGTGACATCGCGAATAGGATGACCCACATCCCGACCTGCATCACGTAGGTTTGCGTAGCTAGAGCCGCGGAACCCATACGTGCAATGAAAGCCGTAACGGCAATGAAGGCCAGCCACCAGCAAATGTTTCCGCCTGCCGCCGGAGCCCCAATCCGCAAGATGCGACGGAGCTCGTGCACAGGGAAAGAGAAATAGGCTCGTGCGCGAATACGGACTTGCGTGCGACGCTTCAGCAGGAGCCATAACGCGCCAAACGCCACCATTCGACTGCACACGCCGGAGATCGCGACGCCCATCACGCCGAGCTTTGGGAAGCCGAAGAGGCCAAAGAGCAGCAGTCCGTTGCCGATCGCATTCAGCACGTTCTGCGCCCCAGTTACCCACATTGGATCGCGTGTCCGTCCGTGAGCTCGGAGTACCGCGCTGATGGCAATATTTTGAGCTTCCAGGAAGAGTGTGCCACCCATGAGCGGCAAGAACTGCATTGCGAGTGGCAATAGCCGGGTAGGCAGCTGCATGACGCGCAACATCGGTTGGGAGAAGAAGAACACGAGCAGACTCACGACCAGCCCGATCCATGTGTTCGCGGTGACGGCTGCTGAAGCGACGCGATCGGCGCCCACACGGTCCTTGGCTCCCAAGTGGTGCGTGATTACGACGCTCGCCCCTAAGCTTATGAAGCTGAACACGACGATCGACAGATATACGACTTGGCCCGCCTGACCGAGCGCCGCAACCGCGTCATCGGAAACGCGGCTCACCATCAACACGTCTACCGTGCCAACCAGGATGCGCAGTCCTTGCTCGATGAAGATGGGCCAAGTGAGTGCAAACAGAGATGTCTTGGCAAAATCCTTTTGCGCCGTCGTCAATCTAGAACCTCTTCGTAGGGTGGGCTCCAACTGGAGCCACGCAACACGACGGCTCTTTACCACACGAGAAACGCAGAAGTTCCCCGGACCAGATCGCGCCGATATGCGCGCGTTTGCCGAAACCTGGCCGGACTTTCCCTGCCAAGGGGCTGTTGGCGAGTTGCCCTAAGGCGTGACGCGGTGCGCCCACCGAAAGTGCACGCCGTGAACGGCTCAGAACTCCCAACGTAGACCGGATCCAATCTCCCCGGGTCCCGGAATGACAGTCCAGCAATCGCGATTGCACCACCGGTCCCAGCTGCCACGAATCCAATCGTCTTAAGCTGCTTGGCCGAGTCAATCCTGTGCTCAGCGTCCAGTCTCGCCTTCACACACAGGTAATCCCCTTGCTGCCCCACTGGCTGTGACTCCTCCTGCGCGTAGGCGCTCCTCCAGTCGCAGGGCGCTACATTTTGGTCTTTGGCGTTGTCG
>JBLNFG010000446.1:0-5805 GCA_050263495.1 Myxococcales bacterium
CTCTGGAGGTCTCGACACCCGCTGCGCAGTAGCGTGGTTGTCGCGACAGGGACTAGAGGTACACGCCTATACCGCTGACTTGGCCCAACCGGACGAGAAGGATCCCGCCGAGATCCCCGCCATCGCACTCTCGCACGGAGCCAAAGCGGCGCGGCTCGTCGATTGTCGCGATGCGTTGGCGCGAGAGGGATTCGTGGCCATCCAATGCGGAGCGTTTCACCTCTCGACGGCAGGCCGTAAGTACTACAACACGACGCCTCTTGGGCGCGCGGTCACCACGACTGCGATTATTCGCGCCATGCGCGAAGATGGCGTGAACGTATTCGGCGACGGCAGTACCCACAAAGGGAACGACATCCAACGCTTCTACCGCTACGGCATTCTGACCAATCCGGAACTCAAGATCTATAAGCCGTGGCTGGACCGCGCTTTCGTCGATGCATTTGGCGGTCGCACCGAGATGACGGACTATCTCACCAGTCTAAAGATGCCGTTTACCGCGAGCGCGGAGAAGGCCTACAGCACCGATTCGAATGCACTTGGCGCCACCCACGAGGCGAAGAAGCTCGAATACTTGAACGAGGGGATCCGATTGGTGGATCCGATCATGGGAGTGCCATTTTGGAAGCGTGACGTCTCGATTGAACCCGACGAGGTGACGATCGAGTTCGAAGCAGGCCTACCAGTGGCAGTAGGGGGCTTGAGACTAGAGAAGCCGATTGACCTGCTGCTCGAGGCGAATCGCATCGGCGGCAGACACGGCCTCGGTATGAGCGACCAAATCGAGAACCGCGTGATCGACGCCAAGAGTCGCGGCATCTACGAAGCTCCCGGCATGGCGCTGCTGCACATCGCCTACGAGCGGCTTCTGTCCGCCATTCACAACGAAGCGACGCTAGACCTCTATTTCACGTTGGGGCGACGCCTGGGTCGATTGCTGTACGAAGGAAAGTGGTTCGATCCCGAAGGGCTAATGCTAAAAGACGCCATCACGCGTTGGATCGCTCCCAGCGTGACGGGCTCGGTCACACTCGAACTGCGGCGCGGTGAGGACTACAGCATTCTCAATACCAAGGCCGAGTACATGATGTACGGCCCCGAAAAGCTCAGCATGGAGAAGGTGGCCGAGGTAGCGTTCACCCCGGAAGATCGCATTGGCGCGCTCGAAATGCAGACTCTCAACGTGACCGACAATCGCGAGCTCTTGGTGCACTACCTGGATCGCGTGGGGTTGCTCACCTCGAGCGCCAGTGCGCTACCTGAACTGCTCGGTTCGAAGTCGTAGTTCATTCGACTCTAAGCCTCGCTGGTGGGAGCGTTCCGCAACTATCCGCGCGGCGGCCGGTTTCAAGGTCGCGCTGGTCGGCAGGGCAGGCCTCTCGCGCCCGCCTGAGCTTCGGCGCGTATTGCTTCTGGCTGCGCGTATACGGCGGTTGGGGGCATGCATGCGGCGCAAGCCATACAGCAACTTGCCGACGCACTGAACCTGCCGATCTCGTGAGAGGTCGGTAGGTGAGAGGCGTGTCCAATCGGTCTGCACCGTGGCCACGATGCCCCTATCGCGGAGTTGTCCTGTGCGAGCACCTGAGCCTGAATGCCGCACCATCAAGGACCGGTGAGGAGCGCCGCACAACGTCGCGGCCGCATTACGTCGCAGTCGCTAGTAACGTCCGCAATTTGGCTCTGCCACTCGAGGACGCAATCCGTCAATGCGCTGATCCATGTCGTCCGGAGCTGGATCGACGTGGACGGCAAAGACACCTTCCGCAATGCGGGCGTTGATTGGAGCAGGATCGGACGACAGCCAGCCGTGATTGGCGATGGTCGACGTGCCGTAACCTGTATCGACGAAGATGGGCAATCCGGTGGAGCTGTGCAGGTTGCTGTACGTCGCTTGTTCTCCGGAGTTCTGCGGCGAGATACCGAACTTGGTACTGGTAGCGGTACCGCTAACGTAGACCAGGTCGACCAAGGAGAGATCGAGTGCCCCGAAATACTCGGCAAGATCCGGGATGTCCGAGGCGGCGTGGATCCCGATCAGGGCGTTCTTCAAACGAGAACGGACAGCCCCAATCAGGTCTGAAGCAACGGTAGAAAGCTCTTGCAGGCTCAACGGTGCCGTCTGGCTACTGCGGATGTAATCGCTGAACCTCGGCTCGAAGAGCCAGATTAGTGGATACTCCGATGGCCAGTTCTGCTCCAGATCGTACGCGTAATCATGATACAAACCGCGCAGCTCGTCCCGGTGACTGCGGATCCATTCCGCGCCATGCGTGCATAGGTTGGGCGTCGTTGATTCAGGATCGCAATCCCTCAGCTGTGCGTCAGCCTTCGCGCGAAGCGGAATGATCGGCACGTAGAGGACCGGCATCTTGCCGCTCAGCGGTCCGGTGTTGTTCGGAGAGATCGCTGTCAGCATCCGCAGGATGCCGCCATCGAGCTGGTTTTGAGTCTCCCAACCGGTGGCGGCCACGAAGAAATCGACGCTGCTGCTCGACGGCGGCGGCCGTGTACCGTGCGAATCGTCGGTGCTACGACCCGTATCCCAGCGACGGCCCCACGCGAAGCTGCAGAAGGGGCTGGTCTTGACGCCGCCCGTCGTCGGAATGCTCTTGGAAGTGACGCCGCCAACCCCTCCGGTTGCAGCGCTGCCGCTAGCTCCCCCTGATGCAATGCCAGTGCTCCCGCCCGCATTGACGCCCGCATCTGAACCCGAGTCCCCCCCGGCCGCCGGTACCCTGCTGCCGAGCGTTCCGCCAATACCGCCGCTAGCGCCACCTCCGCCACCTGACAATGCGGATGCTGCGCTGCTGCCAGCCGAGCCAGAGTCACTGGTCAAGTCCAGCGTCAACGCCCGATCGAGGCTGCAGCAGGGAAACAAAACCAAAGCGCTAAACGCAATCGCCTTCCGCATCCCCGTTACCCTGGAACCGGGCGAAGTCTCAGCCAGGCTAGTCATTCAACCGCTAGTTGCCGCGGGAGGTCCAAATGGGTCAGATTCGTGCCGCCCGCACGGAACTCGGAGCGGCCTATGGGCCCGAGCGGGTTGGCAACAGACCGAATCTATGAAACGGCTTTTCTCTAGAGCGAGGCGGCACCGCAGCGGCGCGGGCGCAATGTGTTGGTCATCAATCAGCGGAAGACGCCCCTTGGCTCTGAGCCTGGCGTTGTCGCTGCACGCAAGCGGCACCCTGGCCCGCGAAGAGAAGGGACCCGTTGTTGGGCTCACGATCGGAAGCCCAAGCGTGTCGCTTCCTCACGGCCAGTTCGGATGCGGCGAGCTCAGTGGCGGTTGGGTGCTCGAGGGGAACGGCACAAGAGTGCGACCCCCCACCGACTCGGACGCTGTTGGTGCGAGTTTGACCTTGAGGTTGGGCAAGACACCCGCTGAGTGTGCCAAGTCGGCCGAAACAGTGACACTCGTTGCGATTGGCAAGCTTCCGCAGGTGGATCGCAGGAGTATCGAGCTCGATATCGACGAAGGCAGAGCGGAACTGCTGGGAACAGGGATAGATGGTGCTCGACTGTGGTGGCACTCCGCGACCGAATCCGGACAGGACGCTTGTGTTGCCCCAGCCGCAGTCGCCAATCAGCAGCAGTGCTCTTTCGCGACGAGTCGAACACTGCCCGCGGATCCGTCCAGATTTTCACTCTATCTGCTCCCGGCAGGCGCGCCCGGCCCCGCTGCGCTTTACGACATCAACGGCAAACCGATCGCGCCCGAAGGGTTGGCCATCACTCCCGCGAGAGTCGTCATCGATCGCGTCTGGCCTGAGGATGAGGTTGCCGACCTTTCGTCTGGGGAGGCGCTGATTGCCTTGCCCCACCCAGAAGCCGTCGCGTCTGTGGAATGTGATCGGGGAAACTGCGTGCTTGAAGCGGGCACGTTGTCCATCCGCGCCACTCGCGATAGCCCGCAGGGTGCCACCGTGCGGCTCCAAATGCGCCCACGCGTATTCGTCCGCAGTGGCGCCAACCTCGCAGAGCGCGTGAGTCGCGATCTCGACTTTGCATATTGCCCGATCTCAGTTACCTCGCTCGGCCCTTTTCGGGACGTCGAGGCGGCGCACGTGATCCTGCGCCTGAGCGAGCGATGCGTGAAAATTGCGGATTCCTTGAGTTGGATGGTTAACGCTGCTCCAGCGACCGTGGCTGCCACCTATCCCGACGGTGATGAATTGTTGGTGGCCCTGGCGATTGGCCACATCGTGTCGAACCGGGTTCAGGTCATCGGCCACCGCGGCAAGAATGGGGCGGATGTTGTAGCAGTAGCGACGCTGCGCACCGTGGCTGCCCCCCACGTCCAGTCGAAGATTACCCTCGACGGCTTTGGCGAGATTGGCTTCGTTCCCACGAATCGTTCGGCTCGAATCGCCGCAACTGCCCCAAAGTTCAGTGGGCGACTCGTTCCTCTCGCTCTCGATGGCATCTATTCGATCAGCGCTGACGCTTCGGGGTTCCGCATCAAAGGCTTGGACGAGGCAGATGGATTCGTGACTCTGCGCTACGCAATCCGGGACGCAACTCTGCCGGGGGATCTCTCGAGGCTCGACCTTGCGATGGTCGAGGGCAACGTGCAACGCGAGCTGCGCCCAGTGAACGTAGCCGCACCCGTAGCGTTGCCGGTCGCTAATCGCGCCCCGTTCGTCGAATTGCTGTGCAATGACGCTAACGGTAGGCCAACCCCGATCCTGCCGGGTAACACCCCGCATCTTCCGTTCGCGGCGCGTGATAGTTGCCACCTTGTCATTCATCGAGCGCGCATCTTGCCGGAAGATGGCGAGCAACGGCTGGACCTGCACGTCGATGTGCGGAGCGCATCGGGTGCCGTGCGTTCGCAAGGCGAGTTGAGTCAGCGTCTAGTCGTGCGCCATGGTTCGGATCCCATTGTGTATTGGTTGGGCGGAGCTGAATCTCAGTTCGATAAACTCACCGTGCGAGTGACGCACGTGGTCGACGAGATGCAGTACTTGCGTAACGATCGAGAGCGCCTTGAGGTGCCTGCGGCTACCTACTCCGTGGTCTTCGAGAACACGAAGATGCGCTTTTATGCCACCGCCGCCATTCCCGCGAGTCTGTTCCGCTTCTCAAATGAGCCGAATGCGGTTGGAAACGGCGCTCTCACCTTGAATTTGGGTGTGTTGTCTCGCCTGACGTGGGTGACGCGGGAAGGCGCCGATGGGCTGTTTGGTATTGAGGCGGGAATCATGGGAATGGGCCTCTCTAGCCAAAATACGCGGCAGCTGAATCTAGTGGCTGGGATCGGCATGGCAGTGCCGCTCGGCAACACCCGGCAGATCTCCCAAGCGGCGATCAACCTGCACGCATGGATCGCCTACCGTCCGGGGCCAGACAGCACGTTGACCTACGATGTGGAAGGTCGGCAATCGGGTGTGGTCGCGTTGTCGAATTGGTCATTCGTGTTTGGCCCTAGCGTCACATTTGGCAATGTCGGTCTCGATCTCTGAGCTCGCCGCGTCATCGGAGCGCGACAAAGCTGATTCGGCAGTTGGGTCTCCGGACTTGGCCTATTGGCGTTGGGAATTCGTCTGCTTCTTGGTGCAAACAGTGCGACTAACCCCGGTCTGTTTGGGCACGCACCCAAACCTCAAGTCGCTTCGCGAACCGGTGCATATCATCCTAGATGATTCGTACGACTGGAGCGTGGAGCGGCCTGACCTCTGGCGCCATTTGAATGTCTGGTTACCGCCTACACGGTTGAACCAGTCATTTCGAGCACGAGACGTTGATCTAACTGAAGGATGAGGCTCGCCTGTGTTGGAACTCAGCGAAATTATGACAACT
>JBLNFG010000447.1:0-3349 GCA_050263495.1 Myxococcales bacterium
CAACCAGGCCAAGGCCGCTTGAGGCCCTTGCGACGTCCTCGAACCACTTGACGAGGTCCTCGTCAGCAGTCGCGCCGCGCTCAAGCGTCACGTCCGCAAAGCTGACTCGGCCAGGGCTCTCATGGGGATGATTACTCCCCCCTCGTAATGTTCGATCTTGGCGACCTCCACTGATAGCTCCGAACACTTCTGGAACGCGGCGCTTTTCAGCGAATCAACCTCAATCACGAACTTGAACCGCTTATGGAATGATCTGGGCTTGCCGATGATCGTCATGTCCAACCCTTTCAGCCTGTAGTGGCGGCTAGTTCTGCGTCGAGTGCGCGCGTGTCTTGCGAGTTACAAACAGTTTGCATACAAACTCTTCAAAGTTGATGAAGTGCTCGTGACCCGAGAGGGACACCCGCTCTTCGGGAAAAGACTGCGAGTCGAACACGGCAAAGGGTACTCGCGCCGCCGCGATCTGGTGCTGGTACGACTCCCAGACGGCTCCACGACTCGGATCCCTTTGGGCTGGACGGATCTCGGGGGCGAGTCTTGCGGGCCGACGTGTCGTTTCACGATTGCAGGTCTTCGAAGGCTTCTTGGCTTCGCGGACTTGCGCGTTGGGGAATGCGCCCTTGGTGCCGACCTAAACGAGAAGAGATAGGGTCCGCCGGACGACGAAGCACTCGTTGTTTGAAGGACAATCAATGACGAAACAACTCTTGCTCTTTGGTGAAAATCCATCGCTTGAACGCTGGAACTTGCTACCAGCGGCCACCCGAGAGCAGCTGATCGAAGTATACGCCCGCGCAGCATCGCGGGCGCTTCAGCATTTGCGGAGGATTGAACATGGCGAACGTGAATCCAATTCAACCGATTCATCTGGGCAAGTTTGCTTGCATATACATCCGCCAGTCGTCGATGGAACAGGTTCGAGAAAACACTGCAAGCACTGAGGTGCAGCGCGATCTGGTGGAGCGCGCCGTCGCGCTTGGGTGGCCGCGAGATCGTGTTCGAATATACGATAGTGATCTCGGTGTATCGAGTTGCATTTCGTCGACGAGAGAGGGCTTTCGAGAATTCGCTGCCGATGTTGGTATGGGCAATGTTGGTATCGTGCTTAGCTTCGATGTAACTCGATTCGCTCGCAACAACGTCGACTGGCATAGGTTGCTTGAGCTGTGCAGCATTTGCGGCACCCTGATGGGTGACTGCGACGGGATCTACGATCTGATGCAGTACAACGATCGGCTTCTGCTCGGGCTCAAAGGGACTCTTAGTGAGGCGGAGGGGTCATTTCCGCCGTATGCGGATGAATAGCGGGATCGAAAAGCGAGCCTCGGAGGGACGGTTGAGAAAGAGGCTTCCAGTCGGATTCATCTACGACGATCAAGGGGCTGTCCAGTTGTCGCCGGATGAGTCGGTGAGGAGTGCTATCAGCACAGTCTTTGCGAAGTTTGCTGAGTATGGCTCTGCCCATCGCGTGTATCGATTCTTTCAGGCACACGACATGGTATTCCCGCGCAAGAGATTCGATGCTCCGAAGGAAGACTGGGGCCCACCCCGCTACGGCGCTATCCTGGGAGTGCTCCGAAATCCGACCTACGCCGGTGTCGATAACTTTGGGCGGCATCGTCGACAGAAGTCGGTGACGGACAATGGCGAGATCCGAATCCGCACGGAACACCTGCACCCGAAGGATTGGCGCGTTGTCATAAAGAGTCATCATCCAGCGTACGTGTCCTGGGAACAATACACTGCGAACCAGCGGCTCCTCAGTGAGAACTTGCTCGTGAGTTCTGACGTTGATGGCAGCAGAGTAATGCGAGGTGGCTGCGCTTTGCTTCAGGGTCTCGTGCGTTGCGGCATTTGCGGTCGGCGCATGGCTCCCGTGTACCAGGCAAAAGGTGATAGGGTGCGTTACGTATGTAACAAGCTCGTCAAGTCCACATCGAATGGTACGTGCCAATCGTTGGGCTCGCAGAGACTTCATCGTGTTGTCGTTGATGCATTTCTTGATGCGCTGTCGCCAGCCTCGATGCAAATCAGCTACCACCTGCAAAGCAGGTGGTTTGATGAAGGCCCCCCGAGGGGGCCTCCGAGGTTCGAAGGACGCTACGCGCCCGACTTACGTGGCGAAGGGGACTCAAGTCCCCCAAGCGGTAGCAGCTCTTGCCGCTTCTCTTCCTCCTCTTGGTCCCGAATGTATTCTCGGACTTTCGCCTCATCCAGACCCACGGTGCTGACGCAGTAGCCTCGCGTCCAGAAGAGGAAGCCGGTGAAGTTGCGCTGTCGCCCGAGGAACCTACGGTGAATCTGGATGGCTGACTTGCCTTTTAGGAATCCAACAGTATTGGCGACACTGAACTTCGGCGGGATGCTCAGCAGCAGGTGGACATGATCGGGCATGGCGTGCCCTTCAATCAACTCTATGTCGTGCTGGGTGCACAGCTCTCGAATCATGCACCCGATCTGTTGGCGCAATTGCCCGAAGATTGCTTGCTTTCGGTACTTTGGAACGATCACTACGTGATATCGGCAGTACCATCTGACGTGCGACAGGCTTTGCCCCTCTCGCATGACGGTCTCCTTTCGCGCGAACGGTCAGGTTCGCGTGATGGGGACCGTCACCTATTTCTTCACTGTCTCAAAGGTCCAAAGGTCTAGCCAGCGCACGACGGGACGGCAGAGCCTTTTCGAGTCACACCGCCATAGGCGGTGGCTTACCAATTGAGTTACGATTGCTGAGCTTGAAGGTGTTGAGCGAAATGAAGACGCAGTCTTCGAGCAGCTCACGCAGCGACGAGAGAGGGCTCGCTATGAGGCTGAGCGCGCACAACGTCAGTACGATGCAGTCGACCCGGAGAATCGACTTGTGGCGCGCAGTCTGGAATACGAGTGGAACAAACGCTTGCTTGAACTGGAGGAGCTCGAACGCGAGTGTGAGAGTCATAAGGGAAGGCAACCTTCCCCGCTGACGCCAGAGGAACGTCGGCGGCTATCAACGATCGGACTAGACCTAGCTCGCGTATGGCACGCCGAATCGACGACAAACGAAGAACGCAAGTTGCTACTGAGGACAGCGCTATCGGACGTCGTGGTTCGTCTCGACAAGACATCCCGCACGGTCGCGGTGACCCTTATATGGGAGGGCGGCGCCACGTCGAATGTTGACGTGCAGTATCCAAGAACCGGCACCAGGGAAGATCTCGACGGGGAAGGGCTCATTACCGAAGTTCGTCGAATGGCGCAACGAATGACGGACGAACAAATTGCCAAGACACTTTCCCGCCGTGGCTTACGAACGAGCAAGGGGCTAACATTTACCGTGGAGCGTGTGCATGGCTTTCGCAAGAGACTTGCA
>JBLNFG010000448.1:0-5395 GCA_050263495.1 Myxococcales bacterium
GAGCAGGCGGGCAGGGACCTTATCATACGCCAGCTTTGGCTAAAGCGGCGCTAACGATTGCGCGGGCCTCCTCCTGAACCCGAGCCAGGTGCTCGTGGCCTCGGAAGCTTTCCGCGTAGATTTTGTACACGTTCTCCGTTCCCGATGGCCGAGCGGCGAACCATCCCTGCGCGGTCGAGACCTTCAAACCGCCAATCTCGGCGTTGTTTCCCGCTGCTCGGGTAGAGATTTGGGTGATCGGATCACCAGCGAGGGAACTCGCCGTAACGTTTTCCGGTGCGAGCTTCTTGAGCACCGACTTCTGCGCCGGGCTCGCCGGGGCGTCGATACGTGCGTACACCGGCTCACCGTGGCGCTCGACAAGTCGGCGGTAGTGTTCGCCAGGATCGCGACCCGTCTTGGCAGTAATCTCCGCTGCCAACAGATCGAGCAGAATTCCGTCCTTGTCCGTGGTCCAGGTGGTTCCGTCGAGCCGCAAGAACGATGCTCCCGCACTTTCCTCGCCGCCAAAGCCGAAGCTGCCGTCGAGCAAACCATCGACGAACCACTTGAACCCGACGGGCACTTCGACGAGCTTGCGGCCCAGATCGGCCGCAACGCGGTCGATCAGGCTGCTGGAAACCAGGGTTTTGCCAATGGCAGCATCTTGACGCCAGCCCGACCGATTCCGGAACAGGTAATCGATCGCGACTGCCAGGTAGTGATTGGGATTCATCAACCCAACACTGCGCGTCACGATCCCGTGGCGATCCGAATCCGCATCGTTACCGAAGGCGACATCAAAGCGATCCTTGAGCCCGATCAGGCTCGCCATGGCATAGGGTGAGGAGCAGTCCATTCTGATTTTGCCGTCGTGGTCCACCGTCATGAAGCGAAACGTCGCGTCGACGGTGTCGTTGACGATCTCGAGATCGAGACCATAGCGATCGGCCATGGGCGCCCAACAACCGATACTCGCGCCGCCCATGGGATCCACCCCGAGCTTGACCTTGGCGCTCCGAATCGCGGCCATGTCTACCACGTTTTTCAGATCGTCTAGGTATGGCGATAAGAAGTCGACGCGCTTCGTCGTGTCCGCCTGGAGCGCGCGAGCATAGCTGATTCGCTTGACGTTCTTGCACCCATCCTGCAGATGCTGGTTGGCTAATTGCTCGATCTTTGCCGTGAGCGATGTATCGGCGGGGCCACCATGAGTCGGGTTGTACTTGTATCCGCCATCGCCGGGGGGATTGTGAGATGGCGTAACGACGATGCCGTCGGCCAATGCCGTTTGGCGCCCGCGATTATAGGTCAAAATCGCATGAGAGATGACGGGCGTCGGGGAATAGCCGCCGCTCGCATCGATGCACGTGGTGACTCCATTCGCGGCGAGCACTTCGAGCGTCGTGACGAGTGCCGGCTCGGACAGTGCGTGCGTGTCAATGCCGACATAAAGCGGCCCTGTGATCCCCTGCTCCGCCCGCAGGGTGCAAATGGCTTGCGCGGTTGCAAGGATGTGCGCCTCATTGAAGCTGCCGTTGAGGGCCGAACCGCGGTGCCCCGACGTACCGAAGCTGACGCGTTGCGCCGCGACCGACGGGTCTGGCGTTAGCGCGAAGTACGCCGCAACCAAGCGAGGGACGTTGACTAAGATCGAATTAGGGGCTGGTTTGCCTGCGAAAGGGGAGAGCGTCATGGCGATTTCGTCGGTCAGTCTAGGCGGCCCTTTGTGACGTCGGGCCGATGTGAGCCGCTCTGTTCTAGCCGATTACGCCCGAAATTTCACCAACCGAGATCGCAACCGCCGCGACGGCCAAGAATTGGCGAGACGCCCCCGCGCTGAGCCTGCTCGAGGGGTAGGCCTTCCCGTGGATTCCGGGAGGCGCTCTGGGTGTGCTCTCCAGCGCGTTCTGTCTTGGTTTACTCGGCGAGCAACACGCGTGAGGACCATACCCTCCGTGGATTTCTGCATTTCGTGCACAATTCCACGGAGGGTTCCGTGCCAGCTCGATTTCCGTTCAGATCGGCGCGCGCCAGCAACGCGTGCTCCCCGTGCCGAAGGGTTCTGCATTGAATCGGGGGCTTCCGCCGCGCGGCCGCGCGCATCGATCGTTGGTTGACGCTCGCGAAATCGATGGATGCGTGCTCGTCTGGGCTACCGACAGGTCTTCTCGAACTCTGCCTGGCGCTGATTGGCGCGATCGAGCATTGCCGAGAATCGCGGAACACCGCGATCGTCTGACTCGGGGATCTGGTTGTAGCGCTGATTGATATCCATTCTTGCTCGCGCCGCGCTATTCCAGGTCACTTGAGGGGTGACGAAAGAGCTCTCGAGTAGTGCTGCCTTGTCCTCCACTGGTTGCCAGCGCTCCAGCCTTTGTTGTCGCAGGATCGGGTTCTCGACCTCATCAACCGTGGCAAACTTACGCTTCGTTGCCAGGTTCTTTACGGACTCCCAAGACTTTGCCAACTCGGTGCGGGCACGCTCGCAGTCTTTGCCACTGTCGCAGCCAATGATCGACACGCAGATTCCCAGGATCATACAACGTGACACACATTCGAACCTCGTCATGGTTCCCTCCTGTCTGTTCGTGGCCTGTCGGAATATCGACGCAGTTGGATGACTACTAAGAAGTCCAGTTAAGGCTGCAACAACCACGGATGCTGCGTTGACCAGCGCTGCAGTACGTGCACACCCTTCAAACTCCTGCGCGCTCATCCCGGTACTCACCCGGTTTCGGTGTGCGACGGAATCCGTAGCAACGTACGCCGTGCGACGGCCGGACTTGCCGCGCGGCGCTGCAACCTCAGTCTGGAGCTGTTCAGAATTCCCAAGCGAACTTGGGGCTCGGCGTTTGCCAAACGCGACCAATAGTTCGCGTTTGGCTGCGCCGCGGTGGGGCTCGAGTACCCATGTCTCGCGTATTGCGTCTCTAGAATAGCGCTCGGACCGCGACACAACAATGGCCTTTGATGCACATGGATGCTGCGTCTGAATGACTCAACAATTGTTGCTGCCCTGGACAGGAGCGCCACCACCCCTCTGTCCTTCAATCCACTTGGAGCAGCCATGCTTCGATCAGTCCGCATAGGCTGCTCACGCTGAATGAGGTTCAGGGCTGATTCCGTGCGCTTGCATTAAAGTCCGTCGCGTACGACAGCAATGAGATGCTTCAGCGCCGCGGTGCCTGGCGAGCAGAGTGGTGGACGTATTCTGAGCAAACTTCGCGTCGTTGACTCTGGCCGTTGCGGCTGAGGCGCACCTCGCCAGGACGGCACGTACGTCGCGACCAATGCACAGCCGTCCATGTGCGGGACGCTCCGACAAAGTCGATGAACACTGACGCATCCTGTTGCAGGAGGCAGCCTGCTGCACGACGCGCCGTTAGCAATCCTCAGTGGTTAGCGTGTTCTGCCGGGGACAAGTGCACCAACGTGCTTCACGGAATTCGAGGGCAGCAACGGCGCCAGCAAATGCAGGCAACCAACCGGGGCGGTTTCGATCGCCCCGGGGCGAGAGCCGCAATCCTTGGACAAGAGCCGAAGCGCGTGCTTCGATATCGCGCTGGAGCGCGTGAAGCTCTCGCGGGTTGACGCGGGCCGGTTTGCTCGTTGTTGTGCTTGTGAAAAAAATTGAGCTCCGCGGAAACGTGCAGCGATAGATCCAGGTACTTTCGCATCGGGGCCTGGTTTCCGGGACAAGCATTATCTTGGGGCGAAGCGCACCCGCGGGGACCTAATATGCGGGACTGTGCCACGTTTTGCCATTGCAGCCGGTCTTGTCCGAAGGCATGTGAGGGCTAGTATTCCCGACATCTTGCCGTCTCTCGAGTTTTCCAGCAGCGGAGCTCGCCATCGCGCGAAGCCACACGTCTCCTGGCTGGTGGCCTGTACAGGCCTCGCAATGGCTTTACTTGCCGGCGCGCTTTGGTACGCCCGCAATTCGGAGGCGGCCACTTTCCAGCGCATCGTCATTCACGCGCCAAAGCTAGTTAGGCCGAAAGCCACGGCGCGTGCCAGCACGAGAGTCGAACCAACCGTCACCACTTCACCCGGACCACTTCCGAGCAAGCTAACCCGCGCGGCGAACGTGATTGTCTGGCATCCGGATGCGGTCGAACCAGACGGCAGCTACGACGTTATTGTGCATTTCCACGGTGTGCAGATGGCGCTTGAACCCGCCATGCGCGAAGCCGGGCTGCGCGCCGTGTTGATCATCATCAACGATGGATTAGTGGCAGAGTCGTACCGCGACGGTCACGGTGCACCAGGAACCCTCACGCAATTGCTTGATGCGCTGCACCAGCATGTAGCCGAGGCATTCCGCCGAGATGACGTCCATGCCAGGCGCGTTGCTGTGAGCGCTTGGAGTGCGGGGTTCGGTGCCGTGGCTCCAATGTTGCGGCGGAGCGACGACGTTGATCGCATCGACGCAGTGCTCGTCTCGGACGGTGTTCATTCTTCATTTACTGATCTGCGAAGACGAGTGATTGCCGACCATCAGCTGAGCTCGGTCGTCGCGTTTGCGAAGCGAGCGATCGCACGGGACAAGCTATTTGCCATCACGCACACGGCCATTCAGACTCCAGACTTCGCCAGCACGACGGAGACTGCCGAAAAAATCCTTGGGTTACTGAGTATCACGCCAAGCATGATCCTCGACAAGCGACCGGGGCAGGAGCCGCCGCCAACCTCGATCGCCGAACAAGGCGACTTCGTGTTGATGGGCTTTTCAGGGAACGACAAGCACGCTCACGCGGTCCAACAGTGGGCACTTGGACGAACGCTGTGGGCTCGCCTTGCTGAACGCTGGAAGAGCTGATACTTCAGCCCGGGCCCTGCGTGAGGCAATACACCTCGGAGAAGCCCAACGCTCGGTAGTAATCGGCTGCCTTTCGGCTGCGGATCCCACCGTTGCAGTAGAAGAGCAGCGGAGTACGGCGATCGAGTTTCTCGAGGGCGTCAATGAGGGTTGCATCGAGCAGTCGAGCGCCTTCGAAATGCCCGTTGCAGTATTCCGAATGGGTACGAACGTCTATTACGAACAGACCGAGCGGGCGCGTCTCGCTTGCGAGCCAAGCGCGATCGACCTGATGCACTGGTTCTGGACGGTTGGGATTGTCGATGCGAAATCCTCGCCCTTCGCTCGTCTCTATCCAGTCGATGGCCAAGCCATCGGCGCGGCCAAGACTCTCGGTATCGAGTAAGAGGGGAATCCTACCGAGCATCAGTTTGGTGTCGTTTGGCTGCGGGGTGTCCACCGACAATTGATGCTCAAATTCATCGGTAATGACCAGTCGAATGCACTGATCGGGCTGCGCGAGCGCCCGCTCGAGCCCTTGAGCCGCGCCTTGGCTTAGCGCCACGCTTGGGGTAGTCGTCGCACCACCTCTCGAGCCCGACAGGATATCGCGCA
>JBLNFG010000449.1:0-2758 GCA_050263495.1 Myxococcales bacterium
CGCCTCGTATTCTGTAGTCCGGCCACGCCCGCCGCACCCAACACCGGTTGCGAAGTCCTCTCAAACCGGGAGGTGGGGGACTACGTCAGACACTTACGGACTCTAGAGGATTTCAACGCTCTCGCCGCGGGCGCTGGTGAGCTCGGAATGGCCTCCGTCAAGTTCATTCTGGACATGGCGGCGGGGAACCAGGTGTACCTGGTCGGGACGCGAGACTGGTCGCTCCATTACGAGTTCGTGCGCGAGCTGATTTACCAGCAGCCTCATCTAGATCGCTGTGATAGTGCGGAACGCGACCAATTCGATCTAGGCTGGTATCGCTTTAGTGTCTCGGAGTACTTCCAAACCACGGGACGCCGTTTCTTGCTCGGTACCCTGGTCCACCACGCTGCCGCAGATCTGTACACGGTTGAGTTCACCCTAGGAGACGCGATCTTGGCCGAAGACATGCGTCGGGCCTTCTTCGCCGCCACGTCTCATGCCCTCGACCCTACGGCATTTCACTTGCGACCACAGGATGATGAGCAGCGTGCGCGGGTCCAACAGCTGGATGGTACCGTCCCAATTGTCGACCAGAATGCCCCGTTCTCTACCACGAAGCTCCAAACACTGACCGCTGGAGTTGGGTATGGCGTGTTGACGTACGTTCCAACTGTCGACTTGCAATCAGCGAGTCTCGGGCCAGATGTAATCGTGGTTACCGACGACGTGCCCACAGACATTCCGCTGGTTGGTGGTCTAGTCACCGAAGCATTTCAAACGCCCTTATCCCACGTCAATGTTCTCTGCCAGAATCGCGGCACGCCAAACCTGGCACTGCCACAGGCACGACTGGACCCCGAAATTGCAGCATTGTTCGGCAAACTGGTGCGCTTTGAAGTTACTTCGGACGGCTACCAGGTTCGACCTGCAAGTGCGGAAGAGGCTCAGTCATTCTGGGATGCTCGCAAACCAAGTCAGGTTGCCCTCTCACCGCGCCTGGATCTCGAGCAAACGGATTTGGTCGATCTGCGGCAAGCGAGTCTAGCCGATCTGCCAGCAATAGGAGCCAAAGCCGCACAGTTGGCTGAGCTCATTCAGTTATCGAAGAGCTACGTTCCGAATTGTGACGGCGCCGCCGCTTTCGAGGCGCCAGAACCCGCATTCGCCGTCCCTATGAGCTATTTTGCACAGCATGCTCGAACGAGTGGCGCGTCGGCCCTGCTCGACGACTTGCTTGCGAACCCCGAAATCTATGCCAATCGGACCACGCGGCACGCGAGGCTTGCGGCAATTCGCGACGCGATTCGCTTGACGCCCGTTGAACCGAATACGCTGAAGTCTCTGAAAGCATTCTTCAAACAGCACTTCGGGACGACCCGGATGCGCATGCGAAGTAGCAGCAACGCTGAGGATCTACCAGGGTTCAACGGGGCTGGCTTGTATAGCTCTATGAGTGCCGCCATTGACGATCCAGATTACCCCATCGACGACGCGTTACGCGAAATCTGGGCGAGCCTGTACTCCGATCGAGGATTCGACGAACGAATCCAATTCAACATCGAACAACAACGTGTAGCCATGGCCGTGCTTGTGCACCCTGCATACCCAGAAGAGCGGGCCAACGCCGTAGTGATTAGTCGCAATATGGACGACGTGACGCGCGGTGACATCTATACGTTTAATGCTCAACGCGGTGAGGCCAGCGTAACCAATCCAGCCCCAGGTGTCAGCTCCGACCAGTTTACGTACCAGTGGCCCCCGCGCGAACCGGCACTCGCATTCAAGACGCTCAGCAGCTTCGGCGGCAGCACACCGGTTCTCTCTGAGCGTGAGGTCGTATCCGCCGCATGCGCATTACGGGCGATCGTTGAGCATTTTCGTCTTCTGCTGGATCCCGAGCGGAGCAATTCCTACTTCACCATGGACATGGAGATGAAGCTACTCGGAGACGAGCGGCAATTGCTGATCAAGCAGGCTCGCCCGTATGCCTTCGGTGGGTGGATAAATCCGGGCGACTGCCGCGAGCTGTAGAGCGTTGGGGTCCCAAGCGGTTGCGCCAAACCGCGCTCCGGTTCAGGCGAAGCCACTCTGCCGCGCTGCTCAGCCTGCACCGGATTCGCTCTTACTTCTCAGAGTTGAGCCGTTTCGCGCGTGGCGGCCCGGCGCGCAATGTGTCTCCGGAGGCGCTCCACTAGTTTTGACGAGCTAACCCAGCATGACGGCTCCGTACGTCGGCGCATTCAGACACAACCGCAGCATACTGACACGGAGCTAACTGCGCCCGGGCGACCGGCTTCGTTTGTATGTGCTTGAAATTCGTTCGACCTCAGCGCGTAACAAAGCTCGACCCAAAGCGTCAACTCACTCGCATGCGCTGGGGACTGCACAGACTCGCAATGGATCGTTAGAGTAGGCCTATGCCTAACACCCTGCCCCCCGTCGTGAACGGTCTACCGAACATCAGTGGTCAAGAAGCTCTGATTCGCGAGCGCGTCCAGCAGCGTCATCCTCCGCGACACGCCGAGAGCGGCATCGACTTTGGCAAGATTCGGGCTGGTTTTGCCTGTGCGCTACACATGCATCAACCGCTAGTTCCAGCTGGTGGACAGGACCTTCGCACAGCGCAGCTGATCAGTAACCTTAAACACATGATGGACAATCAACACATCGGCGATAACCACAATGCCCCGGTGTTTCATTGGTGTTACAAACGCATCGGCGAGTTCATTCCACAACTCATCAACGAGGGTAAACAGCCCCGAATCATGCTCGAATA
>JBLNFG010000450.1:0-3186 GCA_050263495.1 Myxococcales bacterium
TCGCGACGTTGGCGGCAATTCCACGTTTGTTGCTAGCGCTTGTTGCGCCTCCGACTGCGGAGGTACGAACGGCGCTCGTTCCACCGATTGATGCCGTGCCGGCTGACGTCTTTACACCACCGGTTGCGCGAGTACCCCCAGTAACCGCGCTGCCTCCGACTGCTCTCGATCCGCCACTCGCAGGGACGCCGCCGACGGCTTTGCTGCTCACTCCACCGGCTGCGGGACTGCCGCCGGTCGTCTTGGTGCCACCGGTTGTACGTGTGCCGCCAGTGACCGTGTCACTGCCCGTGGCGACCAATGATCCGCCGTTGGGAGCAATCGTCGATGGCGTCGTGCCACCAACGTCGCCACCCGATGAACTGGAGCGGCCGCCACTTGTCGCGGCTCCAGTTGACGAGCCACGCGTCGTGAAACCACCGACCTGCATTTCGGTGTCGTGCCCGTTTGAACTCCCAGAACAGGCAAAAACAAGGCCGGCCAATACGAACAATGCTCCGCTGTTCCACGACGACATGAGCCCGAGCTTACCAGGCGAAGGCCTTCAAGGCAGGTGGCCTGCATGCCACCTGCCAAACGACACAGTGAAGGTATAGACGTAGACCCGAAATCAAAAGGAGAATGGTGCCCCTGTGGACACTCAGGTTCTCGTCGACTCAATTATGCGACAGGCCACCGTGCTCATCGCGCAGCTCTCTTCAGCGGCTGGCGTTCGAGCCCCGCTGGCGCACTTGGCCGACGAGGTGTTCCTGAGCCTCTCGCAGGAACTCGAGCGCCAGGGCGTGTCGCGAAAAGTGGTTGCGGACATGTTCGGGCTAGCGCTGCGTGGTTACCAGCGGCGGGTCCAGCGTTTGCGTGAGAGTGCGACCGAGCGCGGCACGACCCTGTGGCGCGCCTTACTAGAACATCTACAAGCGCACGGGCCACTAACGCGGCGACGACTATTCGAGCGGTTCCGGAATGACGATCCGCTAGCCGTCGGTGCAGTGCTCAATGACCTTTCCTCGAGTGGAGTCGTGTATCGTGTCGGCAGCGGCAATGAAACCGTCTATGGCATCGTACGCGACGAAGATCGCAAAGCTCTCGCGCAGGAAAGCACGCTCGAGACTTCGTCGGCGCTCGTGTGGCTGGGTCTGTGTCGCGACACTAGACGCAGCGTCGATGATTTGGCCACGGAACTCTCGCTCAACCCCGCGCAGGTAGAAGCGGCGCTATCGTACCTGGAAGATCAGGGACGCGTTCGACGAGAGCAAGGGAGGATCGAAGTAGAACCAATGGTCGTACCCGTGGGCGCAACCGAAGGTTGGGAAGCGGCTGTCTTCGACCACTTCCAGGCGATGTGCGTCGCGATTGCGACCAAGCTGCGGCGAGGTCAGACCCGCGCGGAGTCTGCCGACACGACGGGTGGCGCCACCCTGGCCTTCGAGATCAGCCGAAACCACCCACAACGCCAGGAAGTACTCGCCCTTCTTTCGCGAGTCCGGGCCGATGTCAACGAGCTCTGGCAACGGGTGGAAGCGTACAACGCCCTGCATCCAGAGGACGAACCCGAGCGCCGGCGCGTGACATTCTATTTGGGTCAGGTAGAGTGGCCCTCCGAGGATGAAGCATGAGGCGCCAAATACCCCAATTCGCTTCGCGAATTGCTAGTGCCGCTTGCCAACCGTTTGAGCGCTTTTGGCTGCCGCTGCGCGGGGCGGTTATGCCGCCGCGCCCATCCTCGTCTTCTCGGAGTCTCACCCCGAACCCCGCGTCAGCTGCGCGGCTGCCAAGTACCGCGCTGCGATCAAGGCAACTGACAGCGGAACCGATAGCGAACGGTACTAGCGCCCCACCTCTCAAAGGATTCGGGTTGCTCGTCATTGCGCTGCTTGGGTGCAGTGAACCCGAGGAGGGCATTGGCACCAACACCAACTGGCTGCGCGCGTGCATTGACGACTCGCAGTGTGGCGGCCTTGCCTGCTCTTGCGGGCATTGCACACCGCTATGCAGCACCGACAGCGAGTGCGCGCCCTTCGGTGGCGTGTGCGGCACGGCAGAGTCGAGTGCGTTCGAATGTCAAGGGACCACAAGCTTACGGCTGTGCCTGCCGCACTGCACGTCTTCGGCGGACTGCGACACGAATCAACTCTGCTACCACGGCGCGTGTACACATGCCCTTTTGGCCGCAGACTGCGGCGCGTACCCTGATGCACTCGTATGTGAAGACTTCGAGGGTGCGCTCAGTGCGTATCAGACGTCAATCACGTCCGGCAACAGCGCCAAGGCCGTGACCGTTGCAACTCCTTCGGGGCGGCGTGCTCTCGAAGTCAACGTCGCAGTCGCGCCTTCGACGGCTTATTTACGCGCTAGCTTCAACCCCATTTCGAGCGGCTCGCTTTCCATGCGCGGCTGGTTTCGGGTGCCTGCCGAACAGGCCGCGTACGATCTCGCGCCGTTGGCATTTTGGTCCGACCAAGAGCAAGCCTGGGCACTGCGACTAGTCACCAAAGACAACCGGTTGCAGGCGTGGTCATACACAACGCCGCTCAACGGGAGCGCTGCCTTTGCCGCGGGTGAGTGGCATTGCCTAGAAGCCACCGTCGACATCTCCGACGCTGGACGCGTTCGGGTGAACCTCGACGGCGCACCCGTGATTGATATGTCGAATACGGACACACTCCCGATCGGGGGGATCGGCGCGGTTGCCATGGGTAGCGAATGGGCGGGCGTCACCGCGCAGATCCTCGTCGATCGAGTCCTGGTTGGTCCGACGCCAGCGGGTTGCTGGTAGAACACTTACGCCCAACCGTCGCTCTTGATAGGGGCTTGAGCATGCGCCCAAACCCCCGCTTGCTTCGCGCATTCCTAGTACGCCTCAGCTCAAGACGTGTGCATAGGGCAGTCTCCAGAGTCCGGATAGCTCGGTGCCGAGCAGCCAGCCGTTGGCAGACGGTGCAAAAGCCGTGATCCGAGGCGAGCCGGGGAGCGTCACTTCTTGCCAATGTTCACCAGCGTCCCTTGAGCGCCACACCTTGAGGAAGTGCTGGATATTGGGCAGTATCAGCGAGTCCTCGCTGCCATCGGCAACCAGTAACTCTTGGCCGGCAACTGCGGCCCAGGCTACACCATTGTTGACGGGATGCTTTCCAACGAGGTCGGCCCAGCTGTGCCCGCGATCCCTAGAAAAGAGGAGACTCTTGTTTC
>JBLNFG010000451.1:0-2923 GCA_050263495.1 Myxococcales bacterium
ACGTCGCGCCACTGGGCGCGACGCGACGGTGGCCAGGCCGAGGAGTGCATTGCGTCGCCGCAGCGCGTCGCGTCAATACCAGCGCCGTGGACGTTCGCCGTAGACGATTGCTTCTCCACGCCTCACGGCAATTCTAGCTGTGCAGACTACCTACTGCCGGCCGGGCCGGGCGTGCCGGAGCCCGCTGCAGCAGCAGCACCCGCGGAGCCGGTACCTCCCGCGCCGCCCGCTCCAGAGGGCGTCACATCCCAGAGCTGGAAGTCATCGATCTCGATCGTGCGGGACGCATCCGTACTCTCCGTCTCGGCGTAGATGAACAACTTCTTCAGCGTATTGCAGTTCGCGAGAGCGGGGCTGAATGGCGTTGGGAGTACGATGCGCGTCCAAGTCGTGCCCACCGTCTTCGAAGTGAGTGGCACATACTGGATTTGAACCGTGGCTTCCTGACATGCCTTCGCGACGGTAATCTTGATGTAGCCGGACGAGGTCAACGCTTCCTTCGGGCTGAAGCGAACGGCAAGATTGAACGTGTAAAGGTGATTCGGGTTGACGTATTTAACTATGTCGATCCCGGGCCCATCATTCGCATTCTTGCGTGAGGTTCCGTCGCAGGAGAGGTATCGCGTGCCCAAACAGGCATTGTCGGGGTCCACAGGCGTGGAAACGATGAAAGCCTGTTCCGTCGTCGTACTCCACTCCACGGCCTCGTTCTCGAAGTCGTTGCTCGGCGGGGTCACGAGCGTGCCGCCCGTTGACGTGTACACGGGGCAGAGCTGTTTCCCTGTGGTGCCGCCCGTAGCATTGATACCGCCGGCTGCAGTTACGCCGCCTTGAGCGCTACCGCCTCCGCCAAGACTCGGGGTTCCTCCGCCCGTGCCAATGCTCCCGCCGCTGAGGTTGTTGCCGCCGCCCGTGGTGAAGCCGCCCAGCCCACTGCCGCCGCCGTTCGAGGTTTGCCCGCCCGCGGCAGAATCGCCCGGACCAAGCTCATCGAGGTTGCGCAAGGAGCAGCTTGTGACCCAAGCCAGAGCGATAGTGCCGACTACAGCGAGGCGGCGTGCCGACCTGGCTCCGAGTATTCGATGGTTTCCGTGCAGTGAGTTCGATGCCATGTGCTGATCCGTCAAGTCGAGAAGGGCGGTCGAAGCGACCTCCAGGAATCTATCACGGCCAAGTCCGAGCTATGGAGTGTCCTTTTGCATCGCAGACGCGTTGTGTGCCGAAAGGTTCACCTTTGCTCACACTTGCAAAACAGTCGCGTTGCTGGCTC
This sequence comes from Myxococcales bacterium, assembly GCA_050263495.1. Lineage (GTDB taxonomy): Bacteria > Myxococcota_A > Polyangia > Polyangiales > Polyangiaceae > FEN-1139. The sequence continues at coordinate 1,271 of JBLNFG010000451.1, forward strand.
AAAACGCAAAGTGTCCTGGCGTCGTCGCGCATCGCGGTGAGACCGCCGTGCACGTCGGGCGCCATTGAGTGCCTGGGGCAGCACCCTTGGTCCTCTACGACACAGCTACCGCCTAACTTGCGCGTATTGGTCAAGAAACCCCAGGTGTTGTGGCGCCCAGCTTGAGTGGCTCGAACCAGCGAGGAATCAGGTGCAGGCAATACTATTGCTCTCCACCAGATCGCGCGCTTGTGCCCCGAGCCTGGGGCGGCATACCGTATGGCTGCAATCGCCACCGAGCCGCCGGGCGACCTCGCCAGCATCGCCCGGCGTGGTTCAGGCGGGCGCGCGCGGTCCTTCCAGCGCACCCAGACATCCTCTTCGGTTCACTGAATCGGGACGCGTAGCCGCGCACCAACCGCCGAGTTTCACCCAATCCAGCGCCATTATTTTCGCGGAGCTCGAAGGTCAACGGGCCGATGAGCGACTTACGTGCGAAGCACGCGTAAAGTTGCTTGCGCGTGCCGGGGGGCATGAGCTAGACAGGCTCCCCGTCGCGATTGCCGGCTCGAGTGGATCGAATCTGCGGTTGCGGGCGGAGACCACTTGCGAAGGTGGCGGAATTGGCAGACGCGCTAGCTTGAGGTGCTAGTGGGGTAACTCTCGTGGAGGTTCAAGTCCTCTCCTTCGCACAAAGCGACCCGGGTCAATTGACCCGGGTCCGAACCTAGTGAGCGTAAGTCGATGAGTGGCCATTCCAAGTGGGCGACGATCAAGCGCAAGAAGGGCGCCACCGATGCAGCCCGTGGGAAGATCTTCACCAAGCTGACGCGGGAACTCGTTACCGCGGCGCGCATTGGTGGTGGGGATCCGAACGCAAATTCGCGGCTGCGTAAGGCAGTGGCGGACGCCAAGGCTCAGCAGATGCCAAACGACAGCATCAAGCGAGCCATCCAACGCGGCAGCGGCGACCAAGACGGGGTCTCCTACGAAGACGTTGTGTACGAAGGCACTGGCCCCGGCGGAACGCTGTTCGTGGTTGAGGGCACGACGGACAACCGCAATCGTACGGCCGCCGAAATCCGTAAGCTATTCGAGAAGCACAACGGAATGCTCGGGGCACCAGGTTCTGCCCAGTGGGCCTTCGATCGGCTCGGCGTGATCAGCTTGGACAAAGCGGTGGTCACGGAAGACGCGCTGATGGAAGTTGCGCTCGGGGCTGGCGCTGAGGATTATCGTGATGAGGGCGAAGTGTGGGTGGTTTATACTCCCGCCACGGAGCTCGACACGGTTTCTTCAGCTTTTGAAGCCGCCAAAATCCCGATGCTCGAGAGCAAGGTCGCTTACATCCCGAAGAACAAGAAGACGGTGACCGGTCGCGACGCCGAGGTGTGTCTCAACATGGCCGAGGTGTTGGACGACCACGACGATGTGCAGAACGTCTTCAGCGACTTCGACGTGTCCGAAGAAGATCTCGCGCGCCTTGAGCAAAGCTGAATCGCTAACCATGTAGCTGTATCGCTGCGGGTAGTCTCAGCCGTTCTTGCGTGAAGCCGCGCGCCTTCATTGCGTCGCCTCGTTCTTGGCGGGCGTTTCTGACGCTATTCCGCTCCATCCGATTTGACTGAGCCGAGCATCGTCACTTCGTCGTCCCATCTTGATGTGTTCGGCGAA
>JBLNFG010000452.1:0-6451 GCA_050263495.1 Myxococcales bacterium
CGAGTACCGAATGGATGCGGTCGTCGAGGCAACCCTTGCCGCTGAGCCCAATTACGTGGCGCGCCCCATCGACGCCGACGTGCTCTTAGTCCAAGCGGTGCAAGCCGCGCCAGCGTTGGCAGGCATTGGATACCCACCGCACGAGTCCAATGGTTGGCGCAGTCTGGTTTGCGGCAAGCTCGATATCGTCCCCATCGAGTGTCACCACCTCGACCTCGTTTCGCCCCGTGTGGCGCCCACAGCGGCAGCGGCGATCCGCACGGCCTTGAGCGGGGCACGCGGTGACAAGAAAGAATCAGCCGGGTGGAGCTCGACGGCCAACCGGAATTGACCGATGGCGACCGATGGCGCCCCTACTCTGGACGACCGCGTTGTGAGCCGACGCTGGCGGTAGATGACTCACCTGCTCTGCCGCCACCGGTCGAACGTTGCCCTCCGGTCGCCGTCTCTTCGGCTGCAGCACCTCCAACGCTCGATCGATTTGCCGCAGAGCCACTGCCTTGACCTCGTCCCGGGCCTGCACCGTTGCCCGCAACCCCATTGCGTTGACCTGCCACGGATTGATCGCCCCGCGCTGAAGTAAGAGAAGACGCCTCGGTTCGAGGTGACCGAGGCGTTTTCCATACGCTACGACCGGTGACGATTAGCTCTTGCCGCCTCGAGCACCGTTGCCGGATCCACTTCCCGAACCAGCGCCTCTAGCAGCCGCTCCCGAGCCAGTGCCGGCACCAGTACCACCACCGCGCTTCTCCTGACGGTGTTCAGCCGAGCCGGACTGACAATTCTCGCACTTGCCCGTCCCGCGCTCGGTCGCGTTTGCGCGATCAGTGGTTCGATCGCGTTGGCTCAGGCCGTCTTGCGCGCGGGTTGCGTCACGCAGCGCCGAAGTGCTGGCGGACTTGGTGCTTTCGCCTTTCTGTGACTTCTGTTGCTTGGCATCGCCCTTAGCGTCGCCCTTGGCAGTCGCATCTCCCTTCTTGGCAGCACTGTCGTCCTTGGCAGTCGCGTCGCCCTTCTGTTGCGACTTGGATTGCTTGGCGTCGCCCTTGGCAGCAGCATCGCCCTTCTTGGCAGTGCTGTCACCCTTGGCAGCGGCATCACCCTTCTTTGCAGCGCTGTCACCCTTGGCAGCGGCATCGCCCTTCTTGGCAGCACTGTCGCCCTTGGCAGCGGCTTGCCCGGACTGTGCCGTTAGCTTCGCTTCGACGGCTTCAATGCCCTGTGACTGTGCCAGGGCTAATCCGGACCAAACGAGGGCGAGGCCAAAAATGCTCGTACGGAGAATGGATTGGGACATATCGATTGCAGCTCCTCAAAGTGCGCGAACATCGCGACGTTTGCCCCATGGGACGTAGTTGCGATCGATGGAGTTCCCTCGAGGTGGATGGATTCGCGTGTGGTGCGCGCCGAGTCTGGCTCCGAGACTGCAATTCCTGTCTCGAGTCAGATTTTCGGCTTCCACCCGGAACTCGATGGCGGTTTACTTCGTCCGACGGGGTTGCCCTCTTTGACCGAAGCGCCCGATCTCCTCGAAAAAGCCCGAGCCGGCGATCCGCAGGCATTTCAGGCGCTGGTGCGACCCCACCTCGATTCGATTCGGCGGTTTGCTCGGTCGTTCTGCAAGAGCGAGGCGGATGCGGACGACCTGGCGCAGGACGCGCTAGTAAAGGCCTATCGGTCGTTCTCGTCTTTCGATGGACGCTCGTCCCTGAGTACCTGGCTCTACAGCATCGCCAAACATCAGTTCTTGGATCACCGCCGCGGCAAGCTCTTCCTTTGGCGTCGACGCGAGACCGAGTTGGTCGAGAGTGATCCTACCTCTCATCCAAATCCCGAAGCGCTGGTGCACGATCGCGAACGCGTGGAACTGCTTTGGGCCACGCTGCGCCGAATCGACGAAAAGTTCCGAACGCCGTTGGTGTTGGCTGAAATTGAGGGACTCAGCTACGACGAAATCGCCACCATTGAAGGCGTGCCCATTGGCACGGTCCGTTCGCGCATCGCGCGCGCGAAAGATCAACTGCGGCAACTGCTCAATATTGAGCCGGGAGAAGCAATCGGGCAGAAGTCGGGAACCACAACCACTTCGGCTACGTCCCACCCAATGACGAGAGACGTGCGATGACCCACCCGACCGATCCGCTCCATGAGCCCTTGCGGCTCCTCCGAGAAACCAGCCTTCCGGCGGGATTCGAGGAGTGCCTCGCCGAGCGGTTGGCCCTCGCACAGCGGGAAGGTGTAGAGCGGCAAGGTGTGGTTCGGCACCATCGCTTCGGCGGGCACCGACGCACCTTGTTACTTCTGGCGGCCATTGCATTACCGGCAGCTGCGTTTGCGTCAGGTGGGTGGCTACTCGAGCATCGTCAGACCGCGACTGCGCCGCAGATCGAAGCGCCTCGCGAGGCCAAACCTCTTGCGAAGATCACGCAGAAGCCGCTCTCAATACCGGCGCCCGTCATCTCGCCGCAATTGCCCTCGCGCGAGGAGTCTGCTGCGCGCGAACAGTCCGCACGCCTAGGTGAGTCCAAGTCTTCCGACGCTGCATCATCCAACTCGCGCAACCAATCCGCACGCACTGAAGACTCCAAGCGCGCTCAAGACTCCAAACGCGCTCAAGACTCCAAACACGCTCAAGACTCCAAACACGCCAGCGCGTCGCCCAGCAATATTCCGACGACGCAACCCCCCGCGAAGATCGAGTCGCTCGAAGTCTCGATTCCGCGCGCCGATAAGGCCAGGAGCAGCGCAGCGCGTGGTACGGAGAAATCACCAAGCGGTAGCCTCGGCCTTCGTCGGTCGAGTGAGCAAGGTGCCAGTCGCCCGAGTGTCGAGCGAGAGCATTCAAGCACTCAGCGTGAAAGCGCCGGTCAGCAACGAGGGAATGATGCTGCACAACAAGCGCGCGAGCGTGTCCAGGCACGCGAGCGAAAGGGGCAGTAATCGAACGATGCCGTTCAACACGACGCATCAGCCGTCGCATCAACTTCTCCTTCTTTTGGGTTTGCTCGGCGCGGTAACGCTTGACGCAGCTGCCGTTGCGGCAACTCCGGGATCGGTCGCGCCCACGTCGCAGCCCACCGCGCAATCATCACGCGCAACTCCGGGATCCGTCGCGTCCACGTCGCAGCCCGCCGCGCAACCATCACGCGCAACTCCGGGCTCCATCGCGCCCACGTCGCGGCCCACCGCGCAATCATCACGCGCAACTCCGGGATCCGTCGCGCCCACGTCGCAGTCATCGCCCGTGTCCGTCGAACAACTTGCGGCCAAGGCTGCGGCTGCATTTCGCGCTGGGCAATTCGAGGACAGTCTCGAACACTATCAGAGCGCTGATCGGATTGCTGCCCGCCCGGAGGAACACGCCGCCTTGCGGCTGAACATGGGTGCGTGTCTGATCGAACTGGGTCGGCTCGCCCAAGCCAAATCGACGTTCCTCGAAGCCGCCAAGGTGGATCCTTCCGTCGCAAAGAAGGCGCGTTTGAACGCCGCCCTCGTGGCCGTCGAGTTGGATCAAGTGGACGAAGCGGAGTCGCTCCTCGCCGCGGCATCGCCGGTCGACGAATCGCTGTTATCGCGGGAACAAGACCTAAAATCAAGAATCGCGGAAAAGCGCGCAATCTCACCGCGTACCAAGCTTCTGAAGAGCATCGAGAGCGCGACCAAGGCGATTCGTGAGGAGCAGTGGCAGGCGGCGGAGACGGCGCTCGTCGCGGCCAAGAACCAATTCGACGTTGCGACACCCGAAGAACGTGTCGACATCTTCCACGGCCTTGCCACCACGCAGCTCGCCTTGGATCGCCCCACGGAAGCCAAGCAAAATCTGAATGCCGCACTGGTAATCAACCCAAAGGATCCGGAGCTGCACTACGTGCTCGGTCGGGCGAATCAAGCCTTGGAAGAGGATGCTGCGGCGCGTGCCGAGTATCGGCGAGCGCTCGAACTCGGGCTAAAAGAGCCGCAAGCCAAGTCCGCACGCACACGGATCGAGGATTTGGATCCACTGAGTCCGTCCGAGTGGTTCGGGTGGCTCTCACTGGGTGGCGGATACGACAGCAACCCGCGGCAATCGGGGGCCGCTACAGAAACCACGCTGGGGCGTCGCGGTCGCGGCGGAACCACCTACGGTCGAATCACGGGCGAGTTCGGGCGAACGCAACGTGTGCACGAACGGTTGAGCTTGCGCTTACGTTACGCTGGTGACTGGTGGGGCCTACAAAAGCAAACCGTGCGCGACCTCAGCATCCAGAATCACGGCGGCTACCTTGGTGCACAGTGGGCCCCGACGGATCGCTTGATCCTCAATTTCGAAGTCGGACCGAGTGTCACCTATATTGGATTGAGCTCACTCGAGCGGTTCGTTTGGGATTTTGTGGGTTCAGTCAAGTTGCGCTATCGGGCGTCGAACGTGCGCACCTGGCGTGCGTCCTTCGATGCGCGCGCCATCACTGGGGCTACCGGTTGGGAGTTCCTGAGCGGAAGTCGACTCGATACGGAACTGTCCCACACGTGGCACTACCAGTCCGTCGATCTTCGCGTGGGGCTGCGCGGGCGGATGCACTCGATGGGGACTCGTTCCTCGTTCGTTGACGCGAGTGTGATGCCAGCGTGCGTCAATGCCTGCGATGGCGCGGAGTATCGCATTCCGCTGTCGTACACGGGGCTCGGACCGGTGGCGTCGACGCGTCTGAGGATCGTTGATTCGCTGCACCTTGCCGTCATGAGTCAGCTCGATTGGCGCCGTTACCGCGACGAGAGCTACATCGTGGGGGTCGCCCCCAGCCGTAAGCGTCGCGTTGATCTGAGGTACAGTCTAGGAGTCGACTTACAGTGGGCGTTGGATCAAGACGAGCATTTCCTGATTGTCCCGAGCTACGCACTGCTCGTCAGCGGCTCGAATATTGCGCAATCGTCAACGGACTCAGCCCATCTGTACGATTACGATGACCGACGATTCACCCAGCACTTTGCCGAACTTGGGATTGAAGCGAATTTCTAGATGGGGCGTTCAAAGAGCATCACCCGGTCGGCACACGGGCTCAATCGCGGCTGGACAGACTCGAATCGCCGAAGGAGACTAAAGGGTATTCTCCCTGCGGAAAGACATGCTCACCGTTGTCAACGGGGCAAGACTTGACTCATTCGTAACGACTCTTTCAGACTAACGAGATGGCCATGGAAAAGCAAATGACGTTTGCCGGTACGGTCGCAGCCGTCGCTCTCCTTCTACTGCCGAACGTTGCCGTGGCTCAGTCAATCGAGCTGGTCGAGGCGAGAGCAATGACCGTCGGCGGTTCTTCGACCGCTACTCAGAGAGACAACTCTGCCACCAGTGCCGCCGAGCGATCTTCGAGCGCGGGGGAGCAGAGAGCAGCTTCGCAATCGGGTACGTCCACGACTGAGAGCCGCACCAGCTTACGAGAAGCGGCGCGTCGCGAGGGACATTCCGCGGCCCATCGACGAAACGTTGCACGCGATGACGTGAGAATCGGCAAGTCAGACGCTACCCACAGTAAGCGCTGGCAATCGGACGTCGCGGAACACCGGCAACAGCGGCGAGGCGCCGCCCAAGGCGGTCCAGCAAACGCCGGTGGCAACGGCAAGGGCCCGAACGCGGGGTAGGCGTTGAAACTCTGTCGGTGATCCCCTGCCAACCTTCCGGTTTCAAGATGCGACGCATCTCAGGAAGGAACAAGTCCACGGGTGTTCTAGAGCGGCCAGCGGTCTCGAAGGAATCCGCAAGCTCAGGTCAAAGTGGGGGAACCATTCGCGCGAGTACCTCGTCACACTGTCGGAGTTACCTCGCTGCATAGATTGGTCGTCCCCACCACACGTGGACCGTCGCATGATCCAGCCAAGTGAAATCGGTATGGCCCACCACTGGGCGTAGGCTTGGCCTGGCGAATTTACGGGCGCAACGCACACAACGACCACTGTTAGCATCGGGGACATCTCATCATGTGAAGTGCCGATCCGCTACATCCACGGAGGAACAGATGATTGCTCATTCGAGTCGCGCGCTGGTCGGGTTCAGCCTATTCGGTTTGAGCCTCGGTGTCGTCAATTGTACCAGTTCGATCGCGGCCGAGGATGCCGCGGCTGACGTTACAGTGCCTGCGTCAGCGGGAGGGGGCAGTGCGATTCGGACGTCAACGGGCGCCTCCTCCCACTCTCCTGGTGGCGCGTCAACCACGGGCACGTCAACCATCGGTACATCCGCGAATTGCTACGCGATCGGGCAGGCTTGTACCTCAGCGAGCGAGTGTTGCAGCGCTCGCTGCGATTTCGGCATCTGCCTGGGTGCGACGGGGATGTGCCGCGCCAATGGGGTCGCTTGCTCAGCGTCCGCGGACTGTTGCTCGGGGCGATGTGAGGCAGCCAACGATGGCGCCCCCAAACTCTGTGTCGTTTCGTCGGGCGCATGCATGCCCGGTGGGGAAAGCTGCAAGTCGGA
>JBLNFG010000453.1:0-2952 GCA_050263495.1 Myxococcales bacterium
CGTAGTGCAGTTGGTATGACCAAGCGGGGTGCTCGCGATGCTGTGTGCGCAACGCTGCGCGAACCGGCTCGGTAACGCTTGGATTCTGACCTGCTAGCGCATGGGTTTTGCGCTCCAATGCCTGTACCGGATCTTGCTCGTTGCCTCGTGCAGCGTAGTACCAGCGCTCGATGGTCGAGACCCCAAACTTCTTCGGCTCCCAGTTGTTGGATGCTTCCAGGACGTTTCTGCGAGCTCACTGAAGCGTTCCTGCAGCTTGCCTGGCTCCGGTGGTGCCGCGAGCAATGGTCCGATCACCATTAGTCGCAGCTGTGCCCATCGAAGACGTGTTGGTTGCTTTGACGTTTTCTCTGTTGGATCCACGGCAGATCTCTCCCTGCGGATTCGGTCCTTTGGCAGGACCTCCGCGATGTGTTGACGGCCGTGACCCTAGGAATTTACGACAAATCTGCCAATTCGCTAAACTCTGCGCAACTAGCCGGCTCTCGTTATTCGTGACGAAAACAGCGGCGTCGTGGTGATCGGCGAGAGCCAATGCAACGCCGCAAACCACGCCTGCGCAGAATCACTGGGGCCAAACACTTCGATCACAGCCAACGGCATTCGAGGCAACGAGAGCTCGGCCGGCAGCCTTCCTCGCGATGCCTGCCACTGCGGATGCGCCGCAAGGCCACATTGCATGAACCGCAGCCAACGGCTGACGGTACGCCAAGCTGCCCCAACCAGAATGGCCCTCGCAGTGACGGCACCCAGAAGTGCCGTCACCGTGGCCACCAGCACCGCTATGAACGCGTAGGAGCTACGCCCAAAGAAGCGCACCGTTGGCGGCAGGACGCGACGCCGACATCTTCCGCAGCACAGCCCGAGCCGCTTGCCGAACTGAGAGCCGTCGACAGAGACTCCACGGACCTTCCGCTGGAAGTTCGCCCCCTGCAGCCGACCACCGCAATGGCGCCGGGGACACCCCCGAACCCGCAACTGCTCGGCCAACTCAACATCGACGCGCCAAAGCCGCTCCTGAAACTCGACATCTTCAAGCAAACCGTGCACTCTGACTCTCCTCCGGCATTCGCAAATCGGAGGGGGCCCTTTCGGAACGGCTTAGGCCAAGTTTTCCAAGGGGCCTTTTTGGTTTTCCTCGTTTTTCCTGACCAGAACGAGGGTAGAAACCGTCAAAGCACGGGGTCACGCTGACCCTATTGGCGCTTCATCAGAACGGCCTACAATGTGGCTGATGCCAGGTCATCTTCCTGTGCGCGACTCACTCGCTTTCAAGAGGATCAAGGCTTACCGGATGAGCCGAGGAGTCCGCTTGGGACCCTACCGGCTGCGATTCAGGCGCGGCTCGATATATCGAGCAACGTATGACGCATCACAAGTTGAACCGGATGAACCCCTTCCGGCTTCTACCCCCGACGACGCCGCATATGACGAAGAGATCTCGACCGAGGCCGTGGCAATTGACGACCCGTCGTCTACCGAATGACGTCTCAATTCTGGAATTATAACCCATGGCAAACAACGGTGTCTGTGCTGGACATTGCATCACAGTGCTCGTAACGAGCCCTGGCGGAAGGCCAATCAGAGAAGCGAAAGTAGTCAGCAAGTCCAGCGGTAGTTCCCCTATCGTTACGGTCCAGACGGGCGCCGACGGAACGGCGGTGATTCCGTTGCGCGAAGATCACCTCGGTGCAGGCTCGGTTCCTGGCCAACGCGGTGAGCGTACCGTGACCGTATCGAAGCATCACCACGGACCCGTCGTCTCAGACGGCGAGGTATTCAACAACGGTCCGGCAGAGGTCTCAGTGCTCTACGAGCCCACCGCAAAAAAGCCAAGTTGACCATCCAATCAGCGGTGACCATCGATCCCAAGGACCAGTTCCTGTGGGGCCGCTCCAACGTCGATGCCAAAGGCAGACTTCAGCTGATACTGATCGACGGCGGCACGCTTGGACAGAACTACTACGATTTGCCGAGGGGCGCGTCGAAAGTGATCCCAGCTCGTCGACTAACGCCGGAGCCTGACCCAAGATTTCCCTGCATCGGAGTCTCTGAAGTTGATCAGGAGCTGATCTTTCGGATGGCACACGGCGACTTGGCGCTGAACGATGCAACCCGTCCCCACGCGTTCTTCGAGTTCGAGCACGACATGAGCATGGGAGAGTTCGAGGCTTGCGATCCTCTGCGGTGCAAACTCGTAAAGCAACCGCCCGCTCCGGTGCATGAGCCCGCCTCCGGACCTCATCAAGTACAAGAACAGCGAGACTGCGCCTCTCGCAGATAGAATCAATGTGTTCGGTAATGTGCTTGCTGTCGTCAAGATCATGCAGATGGATTTTGCCAGCGCGCTTGCACCGAACTCACGAGAAAAGCGCAGAGACAGCCTGAAGTGCTCCAACGCGTTTATTGTAGACGTCCACCCTAGAAACATCGTTGGCATGATTCGCCTGTGCAAGCGGCTCAAGGCAGACTATGGCATCGCGGCCGTCTATACTGCAGGTTTCTTGCGCTGGGTAAAGGGCAGCAGCAACTACGCCTGGGACTCGCATGGGCGAGGAAGGGCATTCGACCTAAGTGGCGTGGCGCAACAGATGCCGAATCTGCCCCCGAAGGACGGCAAGACCGTTACGCAACCAGTACGTCCAGGTGTCGACTTCGTCGTCTACTTTCACTGGGGCCTCGTAAAGATGCAGGTCCTGACCACGAACACCGCTAGCGGCACGAGCACACAGGTTGCGGAACGCCATCGCGACACGGGCAAGGACTACTCCACATCTTCAGCTTCCTCGGGACAACTCCTCTACCGCCTGGATCCCATTCCTGACGTCGCGGATCGAGCCGTCGAGTTCGATGCACCACGGGTGGATGGCGAGAGCACCGCAGATCATCTGGCGCGGTCGGAGGACTGGAGCAATGACCACTACGGCGCGTGCCGGGACGTATTCTTTAGCA
>JBLNFG010000454.1:0-3232 GCA_050263495.1 Myxococcales bacterium
CAATCCTGGTACAGGCGATTCGAGGGAGATCTCACCGCCCTCGCCCGCACCCGTAGGTGTCACAGCCGCTCCGTATTGCGACGGGCGAGTACAATCAATCCGTTTGGGGTCTTGAGGCAGCGCCCGCAGATGCAGTGAAAGTCCAAAGAAAGGAGGCTAGTAGCGCGACTGGCGACGTAGCGGAAATCGACAGAATCCATCGTTTTCAATGGAAGCGCGCCACTAGAGCGGAAAAATATCGCGGCGGTCCGGAGACAGCTGCGGATCTAAGCCGTCGACTAGAACAGCTTTCCCAGGAGTCCTTTGGCTTGATCCAGTCCACTATCAAGGGCTTGGCCAGTGAGAGCGCTTTCTACGGGGCCACGAAGCGCTTCGGGCAGCTTGTTGGCGAGAAACCCCCGCACCACTTCAGCGACCTTGGCAGCCTGCGCTTCAGTCAGATCAGCCTTCGAAACCAGCTGGGAAATGAGCTCTTTCATTCCACGGACGTTAGCGATGGAGCGCACCATCCGTCAACGGCGTTCTCTTCCTAGGCCGATGCATGCGGCGTAACCGTGACATTCTCTTACGCATTTTTACGGCCATGCGAGCTCGCTCATGCGCTCGAGGTTATGGCCATTACTGCACCACGATTCCAAAAGTACATATCCCCGGCCCGTCAGGACTCGCGTCGCCAGCTAGAGTGCGTCGACATGCGCACGCCAATGCGTTAGGTAACGGGTCGTCCGGCGACTCCCTAGCCTTCCAACGCTGGCACGGGGCTCCCAGGTATCATAAAACCACGCTTCGGGCTTCGTTCTGTTCCACGTCATCCAGGTCCGCCCGGTCTTGCTAAAGGAGAGCATCGTGAAGCCACTGTCCGTAGCCCGCTTACCGGTTCTTTCGGTTCTGGTGCTCGCGCATGGGATGTTTGGTTGCAGCAGTGAGGACGAACAGTCTCAGCGTAGCCGCTACGATACTGCAGCAATTGAGGCGGCCCCTGCGCAAACCAAAGCCCTCTGCGACGAGGTCTGCACGGCAACGGATCAGATACGGCATCAGGGCTGTGGCGCGACCACTCCCATCACTCACTTCGAGTGTTACGCAATATGTGTGGACCGATACCTGGACCACCCTGAATGCGCGGACGCTTTGGACGCCGCCAACGCGTGCGTCCGCGATAAGGTTTGTATGGCGCAAACCGAGTGCAGCTTGGATATGGTTTCGGCGATGGCATGCATGGAAGGCTGGGAACAGACCTAACAGCGAGGTTCCATCTCTGCGCGGGTGATCGCGACGACCGCTCGTTGCGTCGGGCTGTGTCTGCGCCTACGGACGCTGTTCGCTGTCGGGCAGCACCGTGGCCCCGCAGCAGAAAGCGTCACGTCGCGTCTTTTTCACTGTCTGATCCGATCAAGGGGAGGAGGCGCTGGCGTAGAATATGAACAAAAGGCACAAAACGCGTTGCGCGTGGCCGTAGCAAATGTACATTGTGCGCATATGAGCGCTCACCCACCCCGATGGAAGTATCCGCGACCCGGTGAATCCCTGCGAGGTCAGAGGTGCATGGGTCGACCTTTCCGGTTTGGATGCGGAGTCCTTGTCCTTTCGGTCGCGACGAAGAAGAGCAGAGCTGTGATTGGGGAGCATTGAGATGACCTTCTTTGCCGACGAAACCAAGCTCGGATCCGCAACCGTCACGCATCAATCGGCGCGCAAGCGCAGAGTGACGCCGAGCGCCGTCGCTCGAGCGGTGGTTGTTGTCTCTGTCCTCGTGTTCGGTGGACGAATACTGTGGCGTAGCGTTCCGTTCGTCGCGGCCAGCTACGCTGCTTGGGCAGGCATCTTCTTTGCCGCGGGCGCTCTCGTAGCGCTGCTCTGTTTGCCGCAATGGTTGGGCATTCGCACGCGCAAGCAAGCAGGCATCCTGTTTGTTTTGGGCGTCGCGGTGACGGCTACGGCGTTGCTGTCGCCTTCCCCGAGCACGCGAAGCTCGAATTCGAAGTATCGTATCGACGACTTCCTTCCGCAGTTTAGTTGGGTCGAGTATCACGAGGCTCGAACTCAAGCATCCCTCGAGCGCGTGCTCGAATCCCTGCACCACGTAACCATCGAGGACATGCCAGGCGTTCCCCTTCTGCTCGGGCTTCGAGCGCTCGCAGGCGGCAAGCTGAGTCCGCCTATGGCGGATCCCGAACCGTTACTCGATTCCATGGTGCAACCGGGTAGCGGCTTCCTGGTTCTCGATGCCTCCGACGCCAAAGAACTCGTCTATGGAATCGTTGGGCGCCCTTGGACGAATCAACCGCCGCCACCGGTAAACACGCCAGAGGAATTTCGCGCTCTCGATGCGCCTGGGCAGATCCGAGTAGCGTTCAGCTTTCGCGTTGAGCGCGAGCCAGCTGGGACAATCAAGCTGTCGACGGAAACCAGGATCCTTGGCAACGATCGCGAGGCGCAGCGGAGCTTTGACCGTTATTGGAGGCTCATTTACCCGGGGAGCGCGATTATTCGTCGCGTGATGCTGGACGCGATCATTGCACGCGCCGAGCGGTCCGCGCCGTAATAGGATGCTTTCCCTCTGGTAAACCCCCCGCGTTACCCGTTTGAGGGTACGCTCCGCAAGAAATCCGCTACCGCGCTCAACACGCCATCGAATACGTCGCTTTGGCTCAAGGCCGAGGCGCGCAGTTGGGCGGCCGTAACGCGCAGAGAGTGATCCCCTCCCTCCACCAAGTGAACGCGATGAGGGGCTTTCATGCGCTCACATACGTGTTTTAGCTTATCGATGGGGCACATTGGATCTCGAGTGCCTTGCACGAACAGAATTGGTGTTGTTAGCGCTAGCAGCACCTCGTCGCGCATACGGCCACCACCGACGAGCGGGTAGCCTAAGCACACCAGGGCTCGCGGTCCCGCTTGTCCGAGATCTACGGCCACATGGCAACCGATGCGACCACCCATGCTCTTACCGATGAGCACGATATCCGCCGCTTTCGATTCCGCGCGGAGCTGCTCCAACGCCGTCCGATGCGCGGTGACCAGTTTGTTGTGGGGGTCGGGAGACCGTCGCCCCACCCGCTGATACGGGTAGTCAAAGCAGCGGACCTGTCCCAGTGGGTCGAGCCGCTTCGCGAAGTCTTGCATCCACTCCGAAGAGCTCGGGGCGCCAGCGCCGGGAGCGAAGAGGAATTGAAGCTTGGAACGTCTGGTGCTTGGCACGGTGTTCGTTCAAGTATGTAGCGGGCCTAGT
>JBLNFG010000455.1:0-3442 GCA_050263495.1 Myxococcales bacterium
AACGACTGCATCGGCTGCGAGGCGTGCGGACGCACCTGCAGTAAGAAGGCGTTCGGCTTCGAGCCGTTGTCGGCACCTTAGGTGAGCCTCCGTGAAAAGGAGATAGGCGATGCTAAGGCAGCAAATGAGCCACATCGAATCCGTCGAAGATCTGTTCGCCCTCTTCGCGCTCGACTTCGACAAGCCTACCGTGCGCGTGCATCGTTTTCGCATCTTGCGGAGTTTCGGCGAGCTCCTTCGTCAGATCGAATCACGAGAGCCGCAGCCGACGGAGGAGGAGCGTCGCCTGTTGTATGCTTCGGCGCTATTGCAGGCGCACGATCGATACCTGCCAGGGCGTTGCGCCTGCGATCAGCCAGCGTTTCCTGGGCTCCACAGGGAGCTCATCCCCCTGCGCCTCAGGAAGTGAGAGGGAACGGTGCCCCAGTCAGAACGATTCGTTTCGGTAACGCTGGGGTGCCGTTCGCGAAACGATTGCCCGGATAACCATCAGACACCAATTCGCGAACGGGTAGCGTGGCCATGACCTTCGAAATCCTCAAAGAACGCAAGTTGCAGGTAATTCGAGCGAGGCCGGACGCGGTGACACGCGTGGCCTGCAATAAGGCAAGCCTTGCGGGCTCCGTGAGCCAGCGAGCATGCACCTTTTGCGGGTCGCGCGTCGTGCTCTACCCTATTGCAGACGCCCTCCATCTAGTTCACGGCCCAGTGGGCTGTGCGGCTTACACCTGGGACATCCGCGGGGCGCTTTCGTCGGGTCCGGAACTGCACCGTATCAGTTGCTCGACGGACTTGCGCGAGCGAGACGTTGTGTTTGGAGGCGAGCGGCAACTCGAGACTGCGTTGCATCAGCTCATCACCCAATACGCGCCAGAAGCGGCGTTTGTCTACGGGACGTGCGTGATTGGAGTCATCGGCGACGACGTCGCGGCCGTCTGTCGCCGTGTTGAGCAGGAGCGGGGGATCCCCGTCTTGCCCGTGCTCGCGGAGGGGTTTCGCGGCACGAAGCGCGATGGCTACGACGCGGCGACGCGTGCATTACTATCGCTGATCGGTCGTGGTGACACGTCGTCGGTGAGCCCGACGTCTATCAATCTCATGGGCGACTTCAATGTTGCTGGTGAAAGTTGGATCGTCAAGAAATACTTCGAGCAGATGGGCATTGAGGTTGTGTCAGTGCTTACGGGTGACGGTCGCGTTGACGAAATCAGCCGGGCTCACGGCGCCCGATTGAACATTGTGCAGTGCGCCGGGTCGATGACGCCGCTGGCGCGCGACATGGAGCGTCGCTACGGTACCCCGTTCATGCGTGTGTCTTTCTTCGGAATCGAGGACACGAGTGAAGCCCTGTATCGCGTGGCAAAGTTCTTCGGTACGCGGGAGATTCTCGAGAGAACCAAGGCGCTGGTCAGTGCAGAGCTAGCGCGAACTCTGCCGGAGCTACGTTCCATCAAGAGGCGCGTGGCGGGTAAACGAGCGGGCCTCTACGTTGGAGGTGCTGTCAAGGCCTTCTCGTTGGTGAGAGCCCTACGACAACTCGGCGTCAGCGTCGTGGTTGCCGGGACGCAGACGGGCAACGAAGAAGAGTACTCTGAGCTACAGTCGACCTGCGACGAAGGGACCATTATCGTGGACGATACGAACCCGCTCGAATTGGCTACCTTTCTCGTTGAGAAGGACGTCGATGTGTTTATCGGTGGCGTCAAGGAGCGGCCGATTGCCCATAAGCTTGGTATTGGTTTTTGCGACCATAATCACGAGCGCAAGATCCCTCTTGCGGGCTTCGACGGAGCGGTCGCGTTTGCTCGCGAGATCGAGGCGACAGCTACGAGTCCCGTTTGGGACTTGATGCCCCGCCGAGCGGTGCGGTCCTCTGCTGGGAGCGACCATGTCCCCTGACCCATGCGGCATTCACGATAGCGTAGAGACACCGACCGCAACGGCGAAAGCCGACGTGAAAGGGGCCACCGTCAACCCCTGCACGTTATGCGCGCCGCTTGGCGCCGTACTCGCCACTTCGGGAATCGAAGGTGCAATGGCCCTGCTCCATGGCGCACAGGGATGTGCGACCTACATTCGCCGCTACCTCATCTCGCACTTTCGTGAGCCCATCGACGTGGCTTCGAGCAGTTTCGGCGAATCCGAGACTGTGTTCGGGGGCGAAAGCAACCTCGCCAAGGCGCTCGATAACGTCGCTCGGCAGTATCGACCGAAGCTGGTGACGATTGCTACCACCTGCGTCGCCGAAACCGTTGGTGAGGATGTCTCGCTCATCTTGAGCCGCTATCGTTCGACACGCGAAGCGTCCGTGGAAGCCGTAAGCGCGGCAACTCCGAGCTACCGCGATGGACACGTGGAGGGCTATCACGCGATGGTCCGTGCGGTGCTCCAGGCTCAGTCGCTGGACGCGGGAAGTCCGTTGCCGCAGGTGAACCTGCTCGCGCCAATTCTGTCACCGGCGGACCTTCGTCATTTGCGGGAGCTTGTCGAAGCGTTTGCGTCACGCGCTGTCATCCTGCCTGATTACTCGGAAACCTTGGACGGCGGTATTGCCGACAGCTATCGCGCGCTTCCGAGTGGGGGCACACAGCTCGCGGACATCCGCTCGATGGCGCGCTCGCTGGCCACCATCGATCTGACGATGACCGGAAAGGCCGCACGGGCCGCCGACATCCTTCGAGCGAAGGGCAGCGACGTCCGTACTCTCGAATTGCCAATCGGAATCCGCGCGACGGACAACTTCGTAGCCGTGTTGGAGCGTGCGACAGGGCGGAGTTGTCCGGAGTGGCTCAGTCGTGAACGCGCCCGGTTGCTCGATGCCTATGCGGATGGTCACAAGTATGTTTTTGGAAAGCGGGTCGCTGTCTATGGGGATCCGGAATTCGTGGTGGCTGTAGCGAAGTTTCTGCTCGAAGTCGGCGCGCGTCCAGTAGTGTGCGCCACCGGCGCGCGTAATCGGACACTCACGGCTGCACTAGCAGAACTGCAGCCCGAGCGAGTGGAAGAGGTGTTGGATGACACGGACTTTACGCGCTTGCAGCGCGCCTGTGAGCGAACGAAGGTGGAACTCGCTATTGGAAATAGCAAGGGCTACTTGATGACCCGTGTTCTCGGGATCCCGCTACTACGGGCGGGTTTTCCGATCCACGATCGCATTGGAGCGGCGCGGCTGCTTTCCGTGGGTTACCGCGGTACCTTGGTGCTGTTCGATACCTTGGTCAACACGCTCTTGTCTGCGAAGCAAGAGTCTTCGACGGTTGGGTTCTCCTACCTATGATGTTACCGGCTTTACGAGCAGCGCAGCTTCACCTTGGGGGCGATCTCGGCACCGGAGGCGACCCAAACGGGCCGGAGCGCGATACCCGTTCGTGCAAACGAGTCGCCGTGTCTCCACCCGCAGAAACGTTTGGGTCGCTTAGCAACACGGGGTTCGAGCGTTGCA
>JBLNFG010000456.1:0-4531 GCA_050263495.1 Myxococcales bacterium
GCTCCTCGGCTGCACGCTGCTCTTGGCCCCGTGATGTGGGGCTCGCTTGGTCGTTGTTGCTGGTGCCATGGCGTCTCGTTTCCTTCAGCTTCCGTGACCCGCCGTGGGTGTTGACACAAGAGCAAGCGCACACGCCAGGCAAGTGGCCGCCGCTCGAGGTGGCAAAGTCGGCGTAGGCGCGATGCTTTGAGCCGCGGAGGCACTAGCGCAAGGCTGACCGCGTCAACTGGCGAGCTGCCTGGGCTGAACCCCTCAAGCGATTCATACCCCGCCATCCGAACTGGGCGTCCCTGGCATGCCCGAAAAATGGCGTCCCGACTGTAGGAGAGCGGCATTGGTGGCTCTTCTCGGGCGCTCTGTGTTAGTCGTGGGTCATGCGATGTGGTTCGAGGACAAAGCAGATTTTGGTTTGTGCCAACGCGGCAACCACGTGTTTCGAAAGCGCGGTGGGCCGAGCTCAAACTGCAACGATGGCGAAAACGATGGCGAAGAGGCACCCAGTCAAACCAGACTGCAACGATGGGTGCACTGGGCTATTCTGGGGGGACATGCTCGTCCTTCGACTCTGCACTATCGGACTCGTCGTAACCGCATGCGCTTCTACCCATTCAAGCTCGGAATCGGCCAGGGCCGCGGCGGAACGCGAACGCGCGGCATCCATTAGCCTCGACCATGTCACGCTCGCACCGGGAACGTCGCACGTCAGCGTGCAGGTAGACGGCGGGTCGCGTGAGCTGTTGCTACGGGTCCCGAAGGGGGACATGGGCAATCCTCGCCCCCTCGTCGTATTCCTGCATGGTGCCAGTGGGGCGAATTCACTGGACCGATTGGCGGAGTGTTTGTTGGAACCCGGCCTGGCTCCGGTTCAGCCAGTCATTCTTGCGCCGGTGAGCGCAAGTCCGCGTTGGTGGGTAGGCTCCGACGCCCGTTTCGTGCTGGGGCTGGTCGATGCAGCTGTGCAAAAGTGGCCGCTTCAGGCCAATCGGGTTGTCGTGGTCGGCTATAGCGATGGCGGTATTGGTGCGTGGTCGTTCATCCGCCTGTACCCGGAGGTCTTTTCGGCGGCCATTCCAATCGCGTCAAGTCCGTCGATTATGGGTGCAAGCTCGCGGCCAGTACACGCCATTCACGGGCAACGGGATGAGCTGTTTGCGATTGGTGCGGTCCAGCAGGAGGTCGACCTGCTACAGCGCGAAGGGTCAGATGTGACCTTAACCGTCAACGCACAAGGGACTCACTTTGATGCGTGTGGCTATGCGGCGGAACTTCGTTCCGCTGCGAAGTGGCTCGTCGAATCCGCGTGGACACGGCGGGCCAAGAAAAAGCGCCCACGAGAACCCACCGCACCACCGATGATGCATGGCTTTTCGGGCCCCTAGTATTAGCAGGTGTGTCGCTCCCTAACGTTGACGGTACGAGCCATCTGGTCTACTCCATCGACCCCCGAGGCGATGAGCCAGCGAGCGCCCCGGACGAGACTGCAGATGACCAGTTTCTTTATTTTGGACGTCGGCTGACTGCATCGAAGGCACGCACTGTGGCCGTGAATGGTCCGTCAAGCGCACGCCACGAATCCACGATAGATGGCTCCAAAATTCCGGGTGGGTTCGGCAATCTCGCCCGGGCGGCTGATGCTCAGTCCCACAGCACGCGCCGAATGGGCCATGCATGGGCGAATGCGGGCGATTGGGCCGGATGAACCACCCCGAAATCAGCTATCTTGCTGGCATGCGTCGTCGCACCATCTTCCAGTTGCTCCGTCCAATCAGTGCGTTGGTGGCTCGTCAGCTCTCCCACCCGAGCGGGTGGATTGGGCGCCACGTCATGACTCGCGTGCTCAATCGCGGTAATCGGGAGTTGATCACGAGTGCGCTCGACAGTCTTCGACTGTCGAGCGAGACGCGTTTGCTCGATGTCGGTTTTGGCGGAGGACTCTCGTTGCAGCTGGCGCATGAACGAGGCCTCGCGAAACTGTTCGGCGTGGAACGGTCGCTTGCCGCGGTCGAACAGTTCAGCAGCCGTCATCCAGACTGGATACGGCGCGGCGAATTGACCCTCGCGCAGGGCACGGTTGAACGACTCCCGTTGGACGAAGCGGCGGTGGACGCCATCATCTCGACCAATACCGTTTATTTTTGGACGGACCTGGCCGCGGCTTTCAGCGATTTGCACCGTGTACTCGCGCCTGGCGGCCAATTGGCGTTGGGGTTCTCCAGTGTTCAGAAGCTGCGATCTTTCGATCCCGTCACGCGCCACGGATTCCTCTATTACCCGAGCGAGGAGATCGTCGAGCGAGCGCGCAACGCCGGGTTCACTGAGGTGCGACTGAGCGAGCTGCGCGGTCGTGATACCGAGGCCGATTGTCTGTTGAATGCGATGCGGTGAGCACTCGGCGGGCGCGAGCTCCGCGATTCCGACGTCCGTGGCCGAAGCAGGATCGCACTCGGTCGACTACGACAAGTCCAGTCACAGTGCGCGGCATTGGTTCTTTTTCCAACGACGCCTCGTCATTGCGTCGCATCCATAACTCGCCAATCCTGCCAGCCTTTTTGATTTTCACGTCGCGCAAACGACCATAACGTAGTCGCGACGGGCAAACCCAAAGAAAGCCCGGAACGTCGCTTGAAAGGTGGACTCGTTCGGTGATGCGCGCTTTTCCTCCGTCGCCCACACGCGAGCGCGCTTGCGCCGCCAACGCACACCAGACGGCATGGCTTTCCCGAAATACTGAATGATATCAAGTATCGCCGTTGCCGCCTCAGGTCTCTAGAGTCATCGGCGACATACCTGCGGTAGGCTCTTTGGTATCGTGATCTTGAAGTTCTGGAGGACTGAATGGAACGACCTTCTTTTTTGGCGCTAACTCTACTGGCAGTTGCCTGTTCACCATCCGCGACCACGGCGGGCGTGCGTGTTGAAACCGCCGATCCGCCGGAGTCGTGTGAGAGCATCGGCAAAATTAAGGCATACGCGTCGAACACAGAGAATGACGACGCGAGCGTGCGCGAAAAGATGCGCGTTCAGGCAGAATCAACCGGTGCTAACTACGTCAGGCTAGATAAGATGGGTGGCAGCAACTCGCTCAAGGAGTACGCCGGGACGGCCTACAAGTGTCCACCCGAATCGTTGCCGTAAGCAATTCGTCACCCTACCCACTCGGGCAGTCGTGCGTGCGCAAACCGCGGCGGAAGTCGCCCGGAGTCAGTCCCGTCCACTTCTTGAACGCGCGAAAGAATGGGGCGGTTTCAGAGAAACCCAACATATACGCCACATCACTGACGCACAGATCGTGACGCTTGAGATAGGTCGTCGCCAACTCTCGCCGGAGTTCCTCCGTGATCCGCTTGAGCGTAGTGTTCTCCGTGCTCAGTTGCCTCTGGAGGCTCCGTTCACTCATGCCGAGTGTTTTCGCAACGGACTTGAGTGAGAGCTCGCCGTCTTTCAAGCCTTGGGCGAGGATCTCGCGCACCCTAGTGCTGACGCGTCCGGTCGTCGGTAGAGTAGCCAGCGCGCCTTCGGCGTAGCGCTCAAGAAATGCTGCCAGCTGTGGATCGGCCAGCTGCTGCGGTCGTTCGAGAAGACTCGCATCGAATCGAATCGCACATCGATCCGCGTTGATCCTGACTTCAGTTCCGAAGAAGGCTTCGAGCTCCGCCAATTCCGTAGGGAAGGGATAACGCACCTCGCTTGGACTGAATGCTTCATCGAGCCAGAGCCTCAGGTGCGCCACGACTGCAGTGAGGGCAAAGATCGAATCTTGGCGGCACGCAGCGGTTGCAGCATCTGCGGGGCGATAGTGCCACCAGACATCGTTCCCTACGTGTTCGATGGAATAGAGCCCTCCGTCGGTGATCAATCTGAAGTACCTGATGACCCTTGCCGCGGCCTCTCCCAGCGTCGGACTGGCGGCAGCAATGTAGCTGAACACGTCAAAGCTTCCCCGAGAAATCCCCTGAACCGCATGAAGGCCTACCAAGGGATCATCCAACCACTCTTCTGCCAAGTACCAAAGGGGAAGGAGCAGGCGGGCCACTGGTAGCCGCGCGTCCGAATCGGTCAGAACCGACGGCGCAATACCGAGTCGTTCAGCAACCGTGTCCAGTCCTATCCCTCTTGCCTGCAGTAGTGAGAGAATGGGCGTCGCGGCTCGTACGCTGCAGGTCAAGATCGAAGGCACCTTTCGAGCGTAACATCTTGGCGCGATCCGTCATCAGGCTGGCGTCGCCGGTCAATGTCTGGTGCTTGGGTTTGCGCCACTTCTTAGGTGCCAGGATGCGCGGCCTGTCGCCCAGGCGTTGCGCAGGAGCCCCCTATGCTGTTGACGCTCGCGGTGCCGCCAGTGAAACCACGCAGTGCCCAAAGACTCGGTATCATTCTCAGCTTCTTAGCCGCAACGGGCGCATCAAGGCCAGGTCTTGCCGGGGACGAATCCGAGCCTGGCGGGGTGGGTGACGGCGAACCGAAGCGCCCGGTCACGCCTGCGACCCGCCCTGACGTTGTTCCACCGCGCTTGTCGCATTTCGAACAAGCC
>JBLNFG010000457.1:0-5180 GCA_050263495.1 Myxococcales bacterium
GGTACCTGCCTGAGACGGAGAATACTGATAGTGCAACGAAGTCACGCTCGCACCTGGCACCCTCACCTTGCTTCACCAGCAACACAATAGCGCCCTAAGCGGGCGTAGCAGCCATTGGCCCTCGGAGCTCGGTTGAGCGGCCCCTCTCTCTCATTGTCAACCGACGCTTCCCGTCCCTTCCGAGCGCTTCTCGTCACCCTCGTGAACGACAACTGCACTCGGTTTGCTCTCCCTCCACTCCAACACCTGCCGTAACTCCTTGCGCGTCAATGGGCCGCGCATCATCGTGGAGGTGTCGCGCGGTTTGACGAGGATTGGGCCCGCTTCCGCGGCCGTGCACAGTACGAACCACGAACCACGGCGGTGCGACGCGGGCGCGCGCGTGTTCCATCTCCTTCGGATCGCCATCCGTCGTGGTCGCGACGGACAAACCATCCAGGACTCGGTCCCGATCGGCATCGGGTTGTAACCCCGTCGATGCACCGCAGCCCAGATTCGAATAATGCTCGCTAGTCCAGATTATTGGGGTTTCGCGTCGCGATCACGACGCCCACGCCAAAGACGCGGGATTGCTACATCAGATGCATTCTGCGGAGCGAACAACACCGTGTCGCATCATCGGTCGGCGCAGTTCATCGGAGTGCGCGGCACTGTGCCGCAACATCGGTCGGCGCGACTCATCCGTTGCGCGATTCTTTCCGCGACTATTCTCTGGCACACACAGCTGCGCAATCGTATTTGCGCCCGTGCCTTCGCGCGAGCACGAGACACTGCGTTTACTATTTCAGAACCGACCTGAGCTCGCTCCGGCGCTTCTGCGTGAAGCTGGGGTTAGGCAACTAAGCGGCCAGGACCAGATTATGCTATATAGCGATCTGATTCTTGCTGCGCTGAGTGACGCAGCCAGAAAGGCCTTTGAGATGACTCCAGAAGGTTACAAGTACCAGAGCCCGCTGATCCGCGACTCCATCGAGAAGGGACTAGTGCAAGGTCGTGCCGAGGGTCGCGAGGAAGGTCGCACTGAGGGAATGGCGCGGAGCATTTTGGCCGTGCTTGAAGCTCGCAGTATTCCGGTTTCTGCCGAACTCCGAACGCGCATCATGGCCTGTTCGGATCTTGGCCAACTCTCTCAGTGGTTACGGCGTGCAGTGACGGCAGTGTCCGCGGACGAGCTGATCACGCAGTAACGGGCAGAACACACTCTTACGGCATTTCAACGATCCCGTCGCCGTCTAGAGCAACGAATACGCGTGCGATGTTTCGCCGTTCGTCTTGGCCGGCTTGCACCTCGAACCACTTGTCTAGCGCAGACTCGCCGCACCGGAACCCTTTGCGATTATGCTTCCTCGAGATCGCCTCAGTACGAATAGTCACTTGTCATTCAGTTGCTTGTGTCGACGCATCGCGGCGATGAGGCGCTTGGTTGGTGCTGGCGGCTTCTCCACAGCGCGCAGAAACGCCTCACGGTCAGCTCCACGCAAGACCATCCGCTCATGGTCCTCGATGATACGTCGAGCGCCTTCATAAGCGAGATCACCGACTGCAAGCCCCGACAAGGCAGTCGCGCGGCGAATAGTCTCTTTGACGCCCGGAACGACGCGGACCTCAATCCGTTCTGTTTTGGGTACGCGTTTCGCGCTCGTTTGAAGGGGATGCGTTGAGGCCCGCATGATGCACTTCGACTCGGTGTACGGTACTTCGCCGTACCGGTCCAGAGTCTGTTTGGCCCTCACGTTTCTCACCTCCTTCCCGCCACGCTGGGCCACGGTGCCCAGCTGAGCTGGGCTTCTTGCGCGTCAATGGGCCGAGCATCATCACGCTCTCTCGTCCAGCCAGAAAGGCTTCCGGGGAGTCGCGGGTCCTGTACCCCGGGCGCTCCATCGAACTCTGACCATCCAAGCTAAGGAAAGCCGAATGACGCTTCTCAGATCAATGTAGGTTGCTGTTCGAGGCTACGATTCGTAAACTGAGCTCATGGCACAAGACCTGCCTACATCTGAGATCCTTCGCGTGGCCCGACGGCACGGGGCAAACACCGTGCGGATCTTCGGTTCCAGGGCTCGAGGTGATCACCGACCCGATAGCGATCTCGACCTGCTCGTTACGCTAGAGCGGAATTGTAGTCTGTTGGACGTAGTAGCCATCAAGCAGGATCTGGAGGATTTGCTTCACTATCCCGTCGATGTAGT
This sequence comes from Myxococcales bacterium, assembly GCA_050263495.1. Classification (GTDB taxonomy): domain Bacteria; phylum Myxococcota_A; class Polyangia; order Polyangiales; family Polyangiaceae; genus FEN-1139. Next base: position 2,190 of record JBLNFG010000457.1, read on the forward strand.
AACGGAGAATGGCCTCTCACCGTATATTCGCGACGGAGTGCTTGCCGAAGCGCGCCTACTCACAGCATGACCCTGCCAACGCAACTCATGTACCTTCGACACATGCGTGATGCGCTCGTGTCTGTTCAGGATTACACGAGAGGTGGACGCACAGGATTCTTTGCCTCAAAAATGATTCAAGATGCGGTCCTCCGAAACTTGGAGGTGATTGGCGAGGCAGCAAAGGGGATCGACAGCGAGATCCGCGACCGCGCCTCAGAAGTGCCCTGGCGCCGCATCGCTGGAATGCGCGACGTGCTGATTCACCACTACTTTGGCGTCGATCTCGAGATCGTCTGGCAAGTAGTCGAGTTCGACGTCCCCAGTCTCCTGCAGACGGTTGCACGTCTAATCGGGGATATTGAACGCTCGGGGGCATAGCTCAGTCTCTGTCAGCCCCCCAACCCCTCTCCGTGCTTCTCGTCACTCCCGTGCACGACGTCTGCACTTCTGCACTCGGTTTGCCCTCCTTCCACCTCGGCACCTGACGCAACTCACCGCACGTCAATGGGCCGCGCATCATCGACCAAGTGTTGCGTGGTTTGGCGAGGATGGGTACAGCATCGGCGCCGTGCACACTGCGAACCGTGAACCACCGCGGTGCGAGGCGGGCGATGGTGTGTTCCTTCTCCTTCGCATCGCTATCCGTCGTGGTCGCGACGGACAAACCATCCAGGACTCGGTCTCGAGCGGCATCGGTTTGTAACCTGCCGATGCACCACCGACCCGCGTTGGACAACGCGCGGTAATCGAGATCCGTTGGGTTCTGGGTCGCGATCACGACGCCCACGCCAAAGGCGCGAACAACCGTCAATGTCGCATTGGCTGCAATGTTTGGGGTCGGTCACCTGAGCGGCGAGGACCAGGGAAGTCCCCAACGCCAGGGCGTTCAGCGGCGAGGCGAGCCTTATCCGAGGCCACTGCCCAACGCACCTGGCGTTCACCGGCGAGACGAAGCTTTGCCCGCTGCAACGCCGATTTGGGCAGCATTCGGCAAAGCCCCGACGGCTGGCGGTGGAGGAGATACGTGCAGCCGTTCCGACGTTGACTCAGCTTCAGAAAGCATTTGGAAAATGGAATCGAGATCGTAGTTGTGCTCGCGCGCGATTGCGTCTCGAATCGCGCGAGTCTCGTCGACGATGGGATCCCTGTTCATGGCTCTTCCTCCCCAAGAAGTTCGAGTGGGGTACAGATCGTTGGCGGGCGATAGCCCGATTTCCAGCACAAAAGTTCGAGTTCAGGTCGGACTTCGGCATTCGCCAGAAAGGCACAGTCGGTGTCGCCTTATGCTGCATTCAACTGCACGTTGAGACGCAATCCGAGTGCCGAAGCCACCCTCTCGAGCGTCGCTAAGGTAGGGTTGCCGTCGGGGTGCTCGAGCTTCGCAATTGCCTGTTGGCTAACGCCGGCACGCTTCGCTACAGCCGTCTGCGAAAGGCCTTGTGCTGCCCGAGCCCATCGTAGCTGCAACACGATCGCTAGGGTCGAATTGACCGCAATTGGTGTGCCGCGTTGCGCTTTTGGCGATGGCGCAATGCGGCCCGTAGCCAGGTGAGCCTCCAACCAACCCTCGAGAGCCTCTTGGGCCGCAATGATGGCCTCTTCCTTGGTCTCCCCGAATGTCTGGCATCCGGGGCAATCGGGGAACGCCACCAGCCAATTTCCGCCTTCGTTCTTCGACAATCGTGCTCGGTACTCCATGGATGGCCTCCTATCGAAGCTTGATCCCGGCTTTGACGTTCGATGCTCTTGAGCGTGCCAAACGGCAGCTCCTTATTGGGGTGCGGCACCGTAACCAGTCCCGGCTTTGTTGGATGGGCGAAGTGGTGATGCGAGCCCTTGACGCGAGCGAGGCGCCATCCGTCGCGCTTGAGGGCTGCTAGCGTAACCGCGCATCATTGACCAGGTGTTGCGTGGTTTCACCAAGACGGGTCCCGCTTCCGCGGCGTGCACATTGCGCACCACGATGTCGCATTGGCTGCGTTGTCTGGGGTTAGCCACCTGAGCGGCGAGGTACCGCGGTCGAAGTGCTTCTGTCCCATAAGCAGTTGGCTAGCGCTGGCGTTCCGACCCCTACCCCACTACCCAACGCTCGATGTTCCGGAGCTCCGAGTCAAACTCAACCCCCACCTTGGTTACCTGCTTACCTGCCCCGAGGTACGGCGTTGCATAGCCCTTGTCGTCGATCTGTTTGAGCGCGTCTTCAGCGCTGGCGCGGTCGAGCTTGAACTCGAACAGGTAGACACGATCCTTCGTTTCGATGATCGCGTCCGTGCGCCCCGACGCATGCTTGACCTCTGCTTGTACGTTGAAGCCGACAAGGCGAAAAACGAGGTAGAAGATCGTCTGGTAGTACTTCTCGCGCGGGACGTGCAAATCGTACGGGATGTTGGCGAAAAACGCGCGCAGGTGGGTCAGAAAGTCGTCGACGCGTCCCTCGAGAACCGCCATCGTCAAATCAATCAGTGTGCCGCCACGCTGTGGCGGCTCGAGCCGCGCCCATCTGTCAGCAAGGAGCTCGACGAAACTCTGCTTGACCTCGCGGTTTGGGTATCCGAGCAAGTAGCTTGACACGCTCGGTAAGTACTCTCGGAGCGTCACATACCCAGACTGGAAAAGGATCGGGATTGCCCCCAAACGCTCTGGATCGATCTCCGAGAAGGCGCTCGATGGAAGCCTAACGCCCTCCAAGTCCTCTAGTGGCAGTCCTTGCTGCTGGATCAGGCGGATCAAGAAGGTGGGGGTGCCGGTGTCGAACCAGTAGCTCCGCAGCGTGGATTTGGAGAGCGCACTGAAGGTACTGAACGGATTGTACACGGGCAGCGCATTCGGATGAAACCGGTACCCGTCGTACCATTCACGCAGCACGTTGATAGCTCTCTGCCGTCTGGCTTCTGGAGCCTCTTGGTCCGTGCAGTTCATCTCCCCAAACGTGGCTATTTCCGGCTCGAA
>JBLNFG010000458.1:0-2747 GCA_050263495.1 Myxococcales bacterium
GATAACCGGGCAGCTCTGACGGCGACCTTCTGGCGCGAACGGCGCCGGTAGTAGCGTGATTCGTCAAACGATGGGTCCTTCAAACCCGCCGCTAGGCGGCAAATCGCGCTACTAGCCTCGTTGTTTCATTAGGCTGCGTCCAACCCGCAGTGCGTTTCGCGATGGCGAGTAATCACTCCGGCCGCACTTGCAGCACGATCTTACCCACGTTCTCGTTCTGCTCCATACGCTCATGCGCCCGACCCACTTCGGAAAATGGGAACACGCTATCCACGAGCGGTCGGCACAAACCTTGGGAAAACAGCGGCAACGATTCGTGAATGAAACTCGAGGTGATTGCTGCCTTGTTGGCCAGCGAGCGTGAGCGCATGAAGAGCCCTAGAATCTGATGCCGCTTGAACAACAAAGTCTCCAGATTCAACGTGACGGTTGGTCCGCACATGACACCGATTACGACCAAACGACCACCGGACTTCAGACACTTCGTGTGCTGTTCGAAGTAGGAGGCTCCGATGAAATCGAGGATGACGTCGACGCCCTTTTTTTGGGTTCTTTCGGCGATGATGGCCGCGAAGTCTTCGCTTCGGTAGTCTATGGCAACATGCGCTCCAAGCTCCAGCACCTGCGGAAGCTTAGCGGCGCTCGCCGTGGCATACACTTCCGCGCCGATCGCCTTTGCCAGTTGCACCGCTGCCGACCCCACTCCACCGGCCGCTGCGTGGACCAATACGCGGGAACCGGAATCGAGCCGTCCCAGTGTAAACAACGCTTCCCTCGCAGTTAAGAATGCTTCCGGGATCGCAGCTGCTTGGGTGAGCGACATGCCCGCGGGTACGGGAATCGCCATCGAATGGTGCACTGCAACCTGCTCGGCGTATCCCCCCGAGCCAAGCAAGGCCATGACGCGATCTCCGGGGCGCACGGTGGTAACTGCCGCGCCCACGGAACTTACCACCCCTGCACACTCCAGTCCGAGGATGTCGCTCTCACCGGGCGGGGGAGGGTACTTGCCTCGGCGCTGAAGCAGGTCGGCTCGGTTCAGCGCGGTGGCGTAGATCTGGATAATTACCTGATCAGGACCGCACACGGGCGCCTCAACCTCGGTCGGCGACAGTTGGTCGGGAGTGCACGGTTGCTTGACGACAATTGCTTTCATGAGTTCGAGTCTCCGCAGTTTATTTGCGTCCGAGTCGCTTCGCGACCACAGGCTGACACCCTAGAGTGTCGTGAGATATGCGGCTCCCAGAAGACCCGTGCGGTCGCCGAGCTCGCTCACGAGCAGTGGGACTGCGGCGAGCGGAGGCGCGAAGGCGAACTCAGCCAGGGCTTTGGTCAAGCTTGGCTGGATCAGATCGAACGAGCTCGAAATCCCGCCAGTGAACACGACGGCGTCGAGATCTAGGGTGTTCTGGAAGCCCGCAATACCGATTCCCAGTGCACGGCCCATCATCGCAAACGTCTCGCACGCCGCGGCTTCACCGCGTCGCGCTGCATTCGCTATAGGTAAGATCTCAGTGGCGGCACCACCCAACTCCGCATAGCGCCGCAGCAGTCCCTTCGTTCCAGAGTAAGATTCGAGGCAGCCCCTCAGGCCACAGCCGCAGACCCACGCCGTTTCGCTGCGCTCAATTGGCGTATGGCCAACTTCGCCCGCAAAACCGTGCGCGCCACGCCGTAGGTGCCGATCCAAAACCAGTCCGCCACCGATGCCGGTTCCGAGCGTCAGCATCAAGAAGCTGGGATAATTGCGCCCGTGGCCTTGGACCATCTCGGCGAGAGCAGCGGTAGTTGCGTCATTCTCGACGACCACGCGGCAGTCCAATCGCGAACCAAGCTCGACGGCGAGGTTTACGCCCTCAAACCCCGGCACGTTCGGTAAACGAAAACAAACTCCGTCCGGTGACACGATCCCCGGCACGGCGAGTCCCGCTGCCTTGGGGTGAGGCTCGATTTTCCGTACCGTGTTCGCGATGAGATCGAGAATCTCCGAAGGCCCTGCCGCAGAGCCCGTAGCAACGGACTCGGCTTGCACTACCGTGGCGCCGGAAACCCGTCCCACCTTGATTTTGGTCCCCCCGAAATCGATTCCGATCATATCGCTTCGTCAACTCCTGGCTGCGCGTTGGACTTTCGAGCCGAGGGCGCCTCGTATTGCGGTCGGCACTGGCTGTCAAGGTGCGCAGGTCCTTTCGCGGTGGCGCGCGGCCATTTGCCACTCAGGTCAGGATGGACTATCGGCTCGCTTCGACCTAAAGGATAAGTACAACATGAAGCACGAAATCCCCCACGATCTGGGCCAAGCGAAGGCAAAGGAGATCACGGAGAAGGCTCTCGCCGCCTACCAGACCAAGTTTGCTGAATACGACCCAAAGCTTCAGTGGAAAAACGACAGACTCGCGGAAATTGGCTGCACTATCAAGGGTATGAAGATTGGCGGCACCGTAGAGGTGAAGGACCAGTCGATCGCGCTCGACATCGATGTTCCGTTTCTGCTCAAGCCCTTCAAGGGAATGGCCGTTGAGGCCATCGAAGGCGAGATCCGCAGGTGGATCGCCCAAGCGAAGAACCCAGCCTGAAACATCAAAGAGCGCAGCGGAAGCGTGGAGTGACGGTCTCTCGCGCGCTCAAGTTTGTTTTCGAGGCAGCGAATCGTTTGGGGTGAATGACCGGTTGGCGGACCACTTCAAACTGATTTCGGTTGAGAGACGATCACTGCTATCGTCTAGACGGTCGAGTTCTCGGGAGAG
>JBLNFG010000459.1:0-5450 GCA_050263495.1 Myxococcales bacterium
TGCGCTCACAGGCTCTTTATGTCCGGCAAGTTCCCGTTCGCGTCGCGTGCGGCATTCATGGCTTTTTCGGTGCTCACGCTCAGCCCACTCACATCCCCGGTGTGCTGCGGCAACTTGCCGCCGGTGCCGGCTGAATAGGCGACCCCGTTGCCCCAGGCTGCGCAATTCGTACAGGTAATCTGGCCGGAACTGTTGCCGTTCGCGGTGAACCCCGAAGCGCGGTTATTGAACGCGAAGCAGCTGATCAGCTTGTGAGCCGCGTTGCCGCCCGCGGCGCGGTCCGCGGGGCTGCCTAACTTGAAACCATTGCCGTCGCTCGAGGCGGTCGCAGTGGGACCTGGCTGTCCAAAAGCCCAGCAGTACTCGAACGTCACGGGTGAGCCATCACCTGCCGCCCAGCAGTCGTAGCCGTCGTCCGCGTTCTGGTACGAGCGCGTGCCGCAGAAGTAGTTGTTCTGCCCGATATCGAGCTTCGGTGCGAACCCGTCGGCATTCTCTCCAGTGGGATCGGCGTTCAGGTACGAATCGACGTTGAGGATCTTGTTGCTCGCGGCACCGTTCGATAGCTGGACGCCCGTATCCTGGCACTCATGCACGCTGAGCCACTCGAGCGTGTTGTTCGAGCCGGTCACGTATAGGCAATTGTCGGCGGCCTTCTTGAACTCGAGGTAGCGCAGGTGCACGTAGGAACCGGAGAGCTGTAGACCACGCACGCCGTTGTTGTCGCTCGCTCTCGGCTCGCTGGAGAAATCGAAGATGGGCTTCGCTCCACCTTTCACCCCCGAGATCACTAAGGGCCCCGTCGATGTGGCTTTGGTGGAGACGGTAATCGCAGCGCTAAGAGCGTACGTACCTGGTAATACCCAGATCGTCTTACCCGTCGACCACTTCGAAATGGCTGCGGTCAGGGTCTTTTTCGGGCTCTCCTCGGTGCCGTCGTTGGAGTCATTGCCACTCGGAGAAATCCACAGGTCACCGGACTTGGGAGTCCAATCCGCCATACTGTGACAAGCCTTGCCGCCGCTTCCCGCGCTCGCTCCGCCCTTTCCGGAGCTCCCTCCGGTTGCGGCTTGGTTGCCGCCCTTCGCAGTGCCGCCCTGAGTCGTGGATCCGCCCTGAGCCGTTGAATCAGCTGCTGTTTTGCCGCCGACGCTTGCCTTGCCGCCGGTGGCTTCCTTTCCTCCCGCGGTGGCGGTGCCGTTCCTGGCGCTCGTTCCACCCAACGCGCTTGCTCCGCCCGAGGTATTCGCACCGCCGCGATGGGTCGCGCCAGCGCCGCCCGTCGCGTTAGTGCCACCGCGATTCGGTGCGTTTGCTGTCGCGCTCGCGCCGCCGTTCCAGTTTGCGCTCGCGCCGCCGCGATCTTGCACGTTGTCGGGCGCACTCGCGCCGCCCGCCGTTGTTGAGTCGCGAGCAAGCGACGTCGAGCCACCGACGCTTGGGCGCGGTTGAGTGAACGCTCCCCCGACGTTTTGCCGACTCGTTGTGGTCGCGCCGTCAAGACCAAAACTGCCTCCGGCCTGACTATCTGGAATAGGTGCGCCTCCGATTCCGGAACTCGACTTCGTCTCATCGTCGGCAGTACAGGCGACAAGAGTCGTCACAAACACAAAAATCCAGCCGAAACTGAGGGCAAAACGTCGCAACATGGAGATGCTCCCTGCCGATCAGCGAAAGGGCTCGCTGTCCAAGAGGTTGTCCAAGGGATGGCAAACCTGTCAGCGACAGGAATGGCGGCAGGCGCGGGCGAGTTGATGCGGTTTCCAGTTAAGGGCGCATTTTGTTTTGCTGCTAAACGCCACGCGGGGCACAACTGTATGGATTCCCAAGCGGGAGTTGGAACCCTCACGAACGCAGGGAATACCGGTGGTCTCTGCCCGCCCCTCGATCCTTACTTTGGTTTTCTGAACTCACTGACCTTCAGGGATGTGAGCTGGCAACTAGCGACGGAACGAATGATGCACAATCCGGCTTGGTCGATTCTTGGTCTAATAGGCTCCTTCGCGTGTTCGGGCTTCGCTCTCGTTGGGTGCGGAGAAACGGAACCTCCGACGGAGCAATCGACGGAGTCTGCCACCTCGGGTGGCTCCAATGCTGGCGACAACAGCACGTCAACGACCAAGGCATCGAGTGCTGCCAAAGGCGGCGCAAGCGCCAAGACCAGCACAAAAGCAACGAATGGATCGGGTGGCACTAGCTCCACCACTGAGGAACCCAGTGAAGCGACAGGCGGCCGCAGCATTGCAGGCGACGCAGCCACAGCCGGCACGAGCTCGCGCAGAAGCAGCCGCGGCACTGGCGGAACAACGGCGGTTGCAGGCACCAAAGCCGTGGGCGGAGCTACTGCTGCAGTGACGGGAGGCGCAACTTCCAGCCCAGCTTCCGGAGGTGCTAGCTCGACCGGTCCGGCAACGACGGAGAGGTTTAGCTTCTTCGTGATGAGCTACGCAGCCATCATTGACTTGTCAGGTTCTGACGAAGGCTTCGGTGGTGATTTGCGCTATGGCCAAGCCGACGGGCTCGCTGGGGCAGACAAGATCTGCACCGAAGTTGCAGAACGCGGGATGCCCAAGAACGGCAAGACCTGGCGTGCATTTCTCAGCACGACCAATGAGAATGCGATCGATCGCATAGGCGAGGGGCCTTGGTACGATCGTCGCGGTCGAGTCTTTGCCATGACCAAGGCAGATCTGCTCCACACCCGGCCGCTCGGGGCTGACACGGCCATCATCAATGACTTTCCGAACGAGAATGGCGTCACCAATCACAACCCTGACGGGACTCAGGTCGATAACCACGACATGCTCACGGGCAGTGGAATTGACGGCAAGATCTACAAAGCCACGGCGACCTGCTCCGATTGGACGAGCTCTGCTGCTGACACTAGTAAGAAGCCGCGCGTCGGCCATTCCTGGCCACGCAGTGGTGGTCGAGGTTCCACTTCCGGCAGCTCGGACAACGTCGCGGGCATGGCGCACTGGATCTCTGCACTCGACGAATCTGGATGCGCCCCAGGGCAGTACCAGCCCACTGCCGGGCAGTACGATGGCCCACCAGGAACGGACGGAACGGTTGGTTCCGGCGGTGGATACGGCGGCTTCTACTGTTTCGCGCTGACGCCCTGATCGACACACGAACCGGTGCGTGCCGCTTCGGAGAATAACGGGAGCGACCGTTTCACCCATTCCCGAACTTCCTGTGCCATTTCCTCTGCTCCGCGAAACAATCGCGCGAATTCTCGCTAGAAATTGAGGGGATCTCTCAGACCTTAGGGTTGAGCCCGGCGATGACCCTGCGCGCCATTCATGAGCTCCGCGTAGTGGCTGATGAGGTCGATCGTGGAGACATCCGTATCGTAGACGCCGTACCAACCCTGTTGCTCGTGGGGTGGATCGCCCAGAAACGGATCGCCTGGTTTCCAGAACGAACCGTACGGTTCTAGCGGCCGTGATTCACCAGACCAAGCCCAGAAATTGGTTCCGGATACGGCGCCCATGCGTGCATGGGCCAGCAGGTGTTCGATGAACTCGCGGTAATACCGGTCGCGCCAAACTACGGACGACGCAGCGTCGAAACGGTTGTGGTCACGCGCGATCCCGAACTCCTCGAACACGATGGGTTTGTTGAGTCGAAGCGTGCGCTCGACGTGGCTGTCGATGTACCTCTTGGCGAGTGCCAACGCGGAATCAAAGGTGTCCTCGGGCGCGGCCGGATCGTACCAATCCCAATTTTGGATCCACACGTGCGCCGTGCCGTAGTCGATCGTGGGGACGTCATGATCGGCGTAGTACTCTGTGTTGGTAAACGACGGCTGACTCGTGTCTCCCTCGGATCCCGTCGTGACCAAGTGTTGTGGATCGAGCGTCTTGATGTACGCTGAGGCGCGCGCGATCCAGCGTCGATAATCGTCGAGGCGATCCACGGCTCGCGGCTCGTTCGCAAGTTCCCAAGCCATTATGGTTGGATCGTCGCGGTAACGGGTCCGCGTGTACGGATTGTAGCGCGCAACGATATGCTGGACGTGTTGGAGGTAATATCCGACGGCGCGTTCATTGCCGTAGAACTGCGCGCAGAACCGTTGATACTCGTCCCAATTGCCGTTCTCGGCAGGGGGAGGATAGGGAATCGCCTCAGCGGCGCCCGCCCATAGAAGGTACTGCCCAAAGCCGCCGCTCCAGTGCCACATGTTCCCGAGGACCATGACGGCTTTCATGTGCCGTTCGCCCATCTCCTTGAGTACGAAATCTAGGCCGTCCAATAACGCCAGATCGTATTCGCCGGGCGATTTCAGCAGCGCCGGCACTGCACGGTAGGGTTCCGTATCGGGTCCCTCCGAAGCGGCGATGATCCGCACGTTGGTGACCCCGCTCGCCTTGAGTCGATCCAGCTCACGCACGAGCTGGTCACGATTGCCACCAGGGCCTCGACTTGCCAGGTTCATCGCCTGCCAGAAGTTCGCACCCACGAAATGGTACGGGCGATCACCAAGCACCAATCCGTGGTCTTTCACGCTGACGAATTGTGCACGGTCGTGGTCGTGGCCGGGCTTGCGAGGGTCACTTGGCGCGCTTTCGGTCGTCGTCACGTCGGTTGGCTTTTGCATGGCTGAACCCGAGCGCTCTAGACCGGGTGCTTCTAGGACGCAAGACGCGGAGAGAGTGCGCCAAACCGGCGTGCCGCTTGATATGTCCAGGGACGAAACCAATGCCACGCTTGACAACATGGCCAATTCGCCACAGACTACCCGCCATGAATTCCCGCCTCCCTGACGGCCCTGCCGCAAAGCCCAAGAGCCGGCGGGAGGACGTCTTTCGTCGTCAGGCCCAAGTCCTGAAGGCGTTAGCCAATGAATCGCGACTGATGATCATCGAGCGCCTCTCGCGCGGTGAATGTGCGGTTGGAGAGCTGACGGAAATTGTCGGCTCCGATCCCTCGACGGTCTCCAAACACCTCGCCGTCTTGCGGTCGCACGGCATTGTGCGCGATCGCCGTGAGGGCAATGTCGTCTACTACACGCTCATGACACCGTGCGTGATGAACTTCTTTTCCTGCGCCACGCAAGTGATGAAGGAGCGGGACTGAAGCGCGCTTTCGCGCGTTCCAATGTTGCCAACTTGGCCATGTTGCCAAGTACCCGTCGCAGCGTCGTAACGACGACCAAACCCAGGTAGCCACCGAAACACCGACAAACGTCCTGCCAAGACGGCAAAGAATGAAGTCCCAAGCGACCATGCAAACACCGCTCGCCGATCAATCCGCCGAAGCTGCGCCACCGAAGTTGCCTTCGTCCCGAATCTTTTTGGGCATGCTCGGCGTGGCCACGTGGTGGCTGTTGTACCGGTATCTCGAGGTCATGGCCCAGTGGTTCACCTATCGGCTGCTCGGGTTTCAACGCGGCAGCCACCTGGCATCAGCGATCGAGTTCTTTGTCTTCGAGGTGCCGAAGGTAC
>JBLNFG010000460.1:0-4160 GCA_050263495.1 Myxococcales bacterium
CGCCCCAGATCGCGGGCTGGGCTCAAGTGGCCGATGCGGTGCATGCGCGTGGCGGACGGATCTTCATGCAGCTGATGCACACTGGAAGAGTGGCGCACGTCGCCAATCTTCCGGAAGGTGCCGAGGTACTTGGTCCAACCGGCGACGTTTGCCCAGGGCAAATGTACACGGATTCCCTCAAACGCCAGCCACACTCTACGCCGCGGGCCATGACTCTGACCGATATTCGTCATGCCGTCGAAGAGTATGCAGCAGCCGCGAAGCACGCGATTCAAGCCGGATTCGACGGCGTCGAATTGCATGCGGCGAACGGATACCTAATTGAGCAATTCCTAAATCCCAACATCAACCATCGCGCGGATCGGTATGGAGAAACCATCCTCGGTCGCAATCGCTTCGCGCTTGAGATTGCGCGCGCTACCAGCGCAGTGATTGGACCCGATCGAGTGGGGATCCGTATCTCGCCCCATGGCACCTTCAATTGGACCGGAACATTCCCCGAAGTTACAGCGCAATACGCAGCTCTGCTACGCGAGATATCCCACGTAGGGCTCGCCTACGTGCACCTCGTGGATCACTGGGGTGCTGAAGGGTTCGATGTTCCAGATGGCCTGCGCCAAGTGATTCGATCGGTGTTCTCCGGCACATTGATACTGTCCGGTGCGTATGATCGAGGGCGCGCTTACGGGGATCTTGCATTGGGCAAGGGTGATCTGATTGCGCTCGGTAGACCTTTCATTGCCAACCCCGATCTGGTCGGTCGCTTCGCGCGTCGTGCCGATCTGAATCAGCCCGACCCTACGACGTTCTATACTCCGGGTCCGCAGGGCTACACGGACTACCCGACCCTTGATCTAGTAGCGCGATTCAATTGAATTGATGGGTCCTACGGACCCGGCCGCTACGCGGCCATCGCGCTACTAGTTTTGTTCCGTTGGGCATTCACTGCGCCCTACGGGCGCCCAAACCCGAATTCGCTGCGCGAATTCCTAGTACCCCGCACCTCGGTAGCTCTCATCACTTCAAAAGATTCGGGGTACTAGTGTCTTAGCGATTTCCTTGTCCGTTAGGTCATGCAGAACGCTCCCGGTGTTTCTCTGCGCTGATTGCGGGATCGATCCGGCATGCGCGAGCTGCGGATTCATTCAACGACGTTCAGCTTGCGTTCGGCACTGTTCGAGCAACGCATCGGCGTTGGTCACCGGCAGATTGCAGGTCCCCTGACGACAAACATACGCAGTCGCCTTGCCGTCTAGGGCCGTCCGATCTTCTCCCAGCGTAACGTCTTCAGCATGGGCGAGGACACGCGCAGGTAGGTACTGCCGAAGTACGACACTTGCCAGAGCAGCAGTTTTTGGTCTGTCGCCCGCGAGCACGATCTGGAGCGGACCGCGCTGCACGAAATCGACTGCGGCGAGGAAGTGCGCAAAGCCAAACGGACTGCGCGTGGCCGCGGCGCCGTAAGCGCGCAGCAGCGATTCCGCGTGCTCTTGGTAGCGTGCTTCTTGCGTCAGTTCATGCAGTCGCACGAGGGCAAACAGGGTTGTCGAAACACCGGAGGGCCAGGCGTTATCATGCGGCGCCCGAGGGCGGTGAACGAGACGCTCGCCATCGCTAGGCGTGAAGTACAGCTCGCCATCCCAGAACCTCGTTAAGATCACGTCGACCAAGTGCCTGGCCCAGCTCAGATAGCTCCGATCGAAACTCGACTCGTACAGATCGAGCAGGGCGTTGCAGAGGAACGCGTAATCGTCGAGGAAACCGCGTATTTTCGCGGTGCCGTCCCTCCAGGCTCGGTACAGCCCCCCCTCAGAAGTCGTCAAGTGCGTCTGGATGAAACCGGCATTCCGAATGGCCGCGGCGAGGTAATCGTCAATGCCCGTGGCTTGGTATGCTGCACACAACCCCTGCAACATCAGGGCGTTCCAGCTGGTCAAGATGTTCTCGTCGCGAGCCGGACGAGGCCGCGCGTTACGCGCCGAGAGCAACCGCTCCCGCACGCGTTCGAGTCGATGCAGCTCGGTGGCATCGAGGTTCACAGGGCGATGCAGAACCGTCGCGCCGTGCTCGAAGTTCCCCTCGGCGGTCACGCCGAACGCACGAGCGGCGAACTCTGCTTCGGTTTCCCCAAGTATCGCTTTCAATTCGGAGAGCGTGAAGACGTAGAACTTCCCCTCTTCACCTTCGCTATCAGCATCTTCACTCGAAAAGAACCCACCGAACGGGTGCGTCATGTCGCGCAACACGTACCCGACGGTCTCGACCACAATCCGACGCCACTCGGGCTTACCTGTCAGTCGGTACGCGTCTGCGTACAGCTTCGTCAGCTGTCCGTTGTCGTAGAGCATCTTTTCGAAATGCGGGACAGCCCAACGCTCATCCACGCTGTAGCGCGCAAACCCCCCACCGAGATGGTCGTAGATTCCTCCGCGTGCCATTTGATCGAGCGTGACCTCAAGCGCCCGAAACAGACTCGAGTCCCGATTCCGTTCGTGAACCCTGAGCATCAAATCGAGGCAGCTCGGGTTCGGAAACTTCGGCGCGCCGCGAAGACCACCGTGCGTTGGATCGGTGTTCTCCGCGAAAAATAGCGCTGCTTCGGCGGGAACATCTTCCTCTGCTGGGAGGCCTGCTTCACCCCTGGGCTCGTCAGTGCTGCGAAAGCCTTGCTTGAACTGTTCCACGTTGTGCACCAGTTGGTCACGTTGGTGTGCCCAGGCGTCACTCAGCTGGGTAATGAGCTGCACGAAAGAGGGGCGTCCATACGCATCACGCGGCGGGAAGTACGTACCACCGTAGAACGGCTCCCCGCTTGGCGTCATGAAGATCGTCAACGGCCATCCCCCGGAGATCCCCATCATCTGAACGACTTTCTGATATACGTCGTCCACGTCTGGCCGCTCTTGACGATCGACCTTGATGTTGACGAACCGTTCGTTCATCACCGCTGCCACCTTCGGATCTTCGAAGGATTCGTGCGCCATGACGTGGCACCAGTGGCACGCTGCATAGCCTATCGACAGATGAATGGGTTTGTCTTCCTGGCGGGCGCGCGCGAACGCGTGTTCACCCCAAGCGTACCAGTCCACAGGGTTTTCAGCGTGTTGTCGCAGGTACTGCGATGTCTCGTGGATCAAATGGTTGGGCATGGCAATTGGGTTTCGCGTAAGTCAAACGAGTCCGCGTCGCTCATTTCAATGTCCTGATGAACTCGGAGACGGTCTCTACGCCATGTTCGTCTACGACGTTGCTGCCCAATGGCGGCATGGCAACCTGAGCGGTGCGTGACCGCATCCGGTAAATGAGGGCACTCGATTCCGGATCGCCGGGCACCAATAGCGTCGGTGGACCCTTGCCGTCAGGGTTGGCGCCCGCCGGAACTCCAACGGTGGATGGAAAGTTGTTCGATCTTGAGCACCACCAACCCTCGACGATCTCGGGTCCTGACCACCGTGCAATGCTCCACCCGCGCCGCCTAATGAACTAGGCCTAGCCGTACTGAGCTCGCTTGCTTGGTCCGTTTCGCATCCAGCACCACAGAAGACAACGGCCGTGATTCGAGCCCATCCGTTCGTTATGCAGTACGACATATCTTTCCGAGATTGCTCGAACTCGCGTGGAATCGGGGGCACCACCCAGCGAGCGGATCAGGTGGTACGGCTTTCTTCCCATGGGGCACGTCGGACCTAACGCCAAGCGGCGACGGGTCCCACTCCCGACCAGTGGTTGCGTGCTCACACCACTGCTCGAGTCTCAGGCCACGGGTGATACGGGTGGAGGTTGGAGCCATCGACCCGTCGGGCTGGCCATGGGCAGATTGGGTGAGGTTTATGTTACGAGCGACGTCGACGGACCAGTGATGGCGATAGGCCACGACGACTGACGCATCAGGCAATCCGTTCACACAACGTGCGATTCGCGGTCGACATCAGCCGGGCGAATTTGGTTTGGGCGAGATCCCAACTCAACTACGGTGGTAGCGTGATCGGCCGCGTGCGACGGGTCCAAAGAGCTCGTCCTTTCGCGCCATGGAATTGCGCTACTACCCGGTGGCGAAAGCGAAATCGGCAAGTGCCCGCGTGAGAGTGCTCAGCTCACTCTGCGAGACCACGTACGGCGGCATCAAGTAGACCAATTTTCCAAAGGGTCGAATCCACACC
>JBLNFG010000461.1:0-5344 GCA_050263495.1 Myxococcales bacterium
CTCGTCGTCCGAAGGGAATTCGCTCTGCTGCGTACGCGTCGTGAACCGGACGGCTAGGTGGTTGCCGGTGCATGCCGCAACGTTGCCGTCCATCAACAGGTTATCGCGGACGCGCTCGGCAAGGGCGACCCGATCCGTCATGGTCCGATAGATCTCGAACCCCTGAGCGATGAGTGCTTTCTTGAGCTCGACGGGCGTTGGGTATTGCATGAGCCGAAAAACCCGGCCCGCCATCGTGGCACTCGGCTGGCGTTTGAGTCAAGGCCGCCTGGAGTCTCGCTCACTACATACGCGCTGGCGGCCGCCCGTTTGCACTTTGGCCGAGCACGCGGTGCCGCTCTGCATGTTTGGCGGAGTTCGCTCAAAACGCGAGCACGTCGGACGTTTCTCTGCGGCCATGTGGCCGCAACAGTGCCGAATGGTTCCCACGAATCCGTTCGGTGGTGGTGAGCTCGAGTTCTGCTCGATGACCGGAGCGAAAGATCGGAGCCTCGTGCGATTTCATCATGACTCGAGCCACTCGAGTCCGCGCTCCTGGGCAAAGTGGTGGTTGTGGCGAACACTGCCTGGCTTGCATCGATTGCGCAGCACGACATGGGACCGACCGCGCGTGCGCGGAACTTGAACTGCCATTCGAAAGCCGTTCACGTTTCACCTTCGTGCCAGCCATCCAGCGCTAGCGCGAGTCAATCGCAGCGATGGGTCAGCGAGACTCGTGCCTACGCGAAAGTACGTGCCATGTACGCCCAAATCCGAATTGGCTTCCTGCGTTGCGAGCTTTCATCCAGAAGACGAAGGGCGCGACTTCACCGAACGATGCGTCCATCGGACCAGCCGCTAGGCGGCTCATGGCGCCACTAACCTCATTACCTTGGCATTCCTTGCGCCCCACGGATCCAGCTCGTGTGCGCGCACCGGTGGCCTCTCAACTCCTGGTCGCCCAAACCCGAATTTGCTCCCGAATTGCCAGCACCTTGTCGCAGAAATGTCAGGGTGCGATACACGGCTTCCACTCGGGGAGAGCTTGCGCGACGCGCGTGTGCCGAGCACGTGGCTCAATGACACCACCAATCACAGCGACGATTGCCCTCTGTGATTCTCTCGCGTGAACTATTGGCGAACATACGAGCAGACGTTTTGAGGTGCACGAGCAAGTGATCAGCATGCTGCGGCGCCGCTTTCGACAATCTGTGGATTCGCCTTTGGACGCCAACCTCGCGTGCCGCTAAAACGCCTTTGAAGCGCTTGCTAGGCGACATAAAGCCAGAGACTATTGTCGTACGCGACTGAGCTGAGGTCGGGTTTGCGCGGAGGTGCTAGCGAGCTTTACTTCGAGTGCTTTCCGGGGTGCTGATGGTGACGTAAGGAGCCGACCAGAGTCGGTTGAGCTTAGTGGTTAATCGCGAGTTCGGTGGTTCTAGAGTACTTGCCGGCGGTGCCGCGTCACTCGCAGCAAAACACCTTGCGCGCGGCACGTGAGCAGGAGGATTGCCCCAGTTTTGAATCCGCATGGCACGTGCATTGTATAATGGCAGCTTAGTTGCGAGCATGCCGTGGCACAGCGCATGCAGCAAACCGCCCCCATGGTCGACCGCGCGACTTTTGCTTCGAAAGGGTGGCAGAGTCACGCGCCATCTGCCAGAGAAGCGCTCCAGTTGCGATGCAGCCCCCGACTTTTGGAATACACCACCTCGCACTCGTCGTCTCAGACCTCGAAGCAATGGAGCGTTTCTACGTCGGCGTACTTGGCTTGCCTCTGGTTAAGCGCTGGGGAAACCCGGACAATACTCGACAACGTTCGGTTTGGCTCGCGCTCGGGCATGACGCGTTTCTTGCCCTCGAACGAGCTGACTCAAGATCTTCCGGATCTGAGGTGCGCGCGACCCGCGGTGAAGGGCATGACGACGACTCGAGATTGGAACAGGAGTCCATCCCATCCAGTGTGCGCACGCCGATTACCCAAACCCCGTGTTGCTTTGGACCGAATGCTGGCTGGCACCTGGTTGCGTTGACCATCAATCCGAGTGATCGCGAAGCGTGGCGCCGGCGATTGAGCGATGCTGGACATCCGATAGAGCGCGAGACGGACTGCACCATGTACGCCCGCGATCCGGAACGGAATTTTATCGCGCTGTCACATTGGCCTCAACGTTGAATCGGCGGTGCACGGCACACGCACGAGGCGCGCTGGGCAGGCGCGCAACTCGACGGGCCGTCGTCAATTGTTGATCGAATGCCACACATGTGGAGAGCGAGCACTCGAGCACGTTTCTGAAACGCTGAACTTCGGGACCCAGCGAGTTCGCGACGAACTCGCGTGCGCGGCGTCGGAACCCAGCAGCAGCGTTGCGTTGCGTTCCGAATTCGCGGGGACGTGGCACCTGGGGCGGCAGCGGGAAGTACTCGTGTTGCGGTCTGACGCGTCATGAGTGACCCCGAAGAAAACTTCGATCCTGTTGCCCTACGACGGGCTGTGGTGCGCGTAACCTCTGGTTCTGCAACGGCGAATTGGAACTTGTTGCGCGGTTTCGACCGGGCCATTGGCCCGCGGTAGAAAACCCTGGGCGTTCGTGCGACGGGTTTGCTAAAAGTCAATTTGGAATTTGTCTGATCAGCATTCGCGTAATCCCGTTCCTCCACCGCTGCCAAGCGTGCATGCGCAGCGCCGCGACCCAGGCGGGCCGCGACGAGAAGCTTCTGATCGAGTGACGTTGCGCAGCAATCGCCGCGAAGTGACGGGGTGGACGCTAAACGTGAGCCGCGGAGGCGCGCGCTTGGTTGTAGAGGACCCGCTCGCGGTGGGGCAGCTTTGGGAGCTCTGGGTTAGTGACGCCATTCGATCTCGGCCGATCCGCGTGGTCTGGGTCCGCGAAGAGGCAGGCGGACAAATCGTTGGGGTTCAGTACATGGACACCGAGGGGACAATTCCACCCTTCGAAGGCAATGTTGACAGTCGGTGACCTTCGTTAGCGATCTCCTTGGCCCCGACGGTCCGCTTGCGCGAAGTCTCGCTGGATACGAGGTTCGTGAGGGCCAGCTTCAAATGGCCGAAGCCGTCGAACGAGCGCTGCGCGACGACGAGATCTTACTCTGCGAGGCAGGAACTGGCACCGGCAAGACCTTCGCGTATCTCCTGCCGGCGATTGCCAGCGGCAAGAAGGTAGTTGTCTCGACGGCGACCCGCGCTCTTCAGGAACAGATTGTACAAACGGATTTGCCCTTGATTGAACGTATGCTGGGAGAGAAGACCAGCGTTGCAGTGATGAAGGGCCTATCCAATTACGTCTGCCGACGGCGCCTGAATGATCAGCTTGCGCGAGCGTCGGGCGTCAAGAAATCTGCCAGCGCTACTGGCAAAGCGGGCAAGCGGTCACTTCACGTCATCAGCGACTGGGTTCAAGATTCGGCAAGTGGTGACATCGCAGAATTGACGACGCTCTCGGAAAATGACCCCGTTTGGCAGGACGTAACCGCATCCGCCGACACGCGACGCGGTAGTCAATGTAGCTACTACGAGCGCTGCTTCGTGACGAGGATGCGCCGCGCCGCCGAGAGTGCTCGTTTAGTCATCGTCAATCACCATCTCTTTTTTGCCGACTTGGCAATGCGTGGGCCGCACCCGGGGCGAGTAATTCCTGACTACGACGCGGTCATCTTCGACGAAGCACACCAACTCGAAGACATCGCGACGGACTTTTTCGGTACGAGGGAGAGCTCGGTTAAGATCGAGCATCTGCTTAGTGACCTCGAGCAAGCCATTACTGTTCTGTCCACTTACGATCAGAGTCTCGGCCCAGGAACGGCAGCAAACCTCGTTGGCGCTGCCCGCCGCGGCGCGAAGCACTACTTCGAGAGTTTCCTGAGTGTTGCAACGGGGAGTGAAGGTCGAAAAGAGATCGATCTCCCCGAGCTACGGGGGGAGCCATACGATGCCTGGCTTGGCTTGGATACGGCACTCGAAGCACTGGGTGCCTTGGTTTCGAGTTCGCTTTCGCGCATGGCCCAACTGCGCGAGGAATCTCCGTGCCGTGACCTAATCTCGGTTCAAGAGACCTTGGAGGTAGCTGCTCGCCGGATCGAGGAGCATCGCCAAACTCTTTCCACCATCGCGGAAGACAAGAATAAGCGGGTGGTATGGGTGGAGCATACGGAGCGCACCACGAGCGTTACCTCGGCGCCGATCGAGCTTGCTGGCGTGTTAAGAACTCGGATCTTCGAGTCGTTGCCGAGTGTTATTCTGACCAGTGCAACCATGACCACGGCCACGAGCAGTCTGATCGCGAGAGACAAGCCCTCGTTTTCGTATCTGCGGGAGCGACTGGGGATCACCGAGTTAGCCAGAAGTGTGATTGAACTGTCTGTCGAATCACCCTTTGATTACGAGACCCGTGCGGTGCTGTACACGCCAAAGGACCTGCCGACTCCCGCGGATCCAGAGTTTATGGCCGCCGCTGCCGCCCGCATTAGCGACTTGGTGGAAATGACGGCAGGCGGCGCCTTCGTGCTCACCACCTCATTGCGCTCGATGCAGCGTCTACATGCTGAGCTGAAGCAAAGGCATACTTCGCTCTCGATCATGATCCAGGGCGAAGCGCCCAAAGGCGAATTGCTACAGCGTTTCCGGCAGCAGAGAAATGCAGTGTTAGTAGCAACGGCCAGCTTTTGGGAGGGTGTGGATGTCCCCGGAAGGGCGCTGCGCCTGGTCGTCTTGGAGAAGATCCCCTTCCATGTCCCCACTGATCCACTCGTGCGTGCCCGCTCACTTGCGCTCGAAGCGGACGGAAAGAATCCGTTCATGGACTACTTCGTGCCAGCGGCTGCAATCAGCCTTAAGCAAGGCTTCGGGCGACTGATCCGCAACCGTGGGGACGCTGGTATTGTGGCGCTGCTCGACGAGAGGCTACATCGACGCGGTTACGGCCAGCGTCTGCTAAGGAGCCTCCCCCCCGCGAAACGCACTGATTCGATAGAGGCGGTGCGGCGATTCTGGGGCAAGATCGGCGCAGATTCGAGCTCGTAGGGCGAAGGGGTTGCCCTCGCCGCGCGATGGCATCGCAGGCGTTGAACAGCTCAACAGCTCGCGCGCGGAATCGACGAGCGTCAAC
Source organism: Myxococcales bacterium (assembly GCA_050263495.1). GTDB lineage: Bacteria > Myxococcota_A > Polyangia > Polyangiales > Polyangiaceae > FEN-1139. The sequence goes on from JBLNFG010000461.1 coordinate 5,106, forward strand.
GCAGCGCTCGTCACCTTCAGAAAGCACGAAAGCTGAGTCGATCCGACTCAGCTTTCGCGCCTTGGCAGTTCAATCGGGCTTTATCTGCCCTTCTTGCCCGACTTCTTTGCTTTCTTGGCGGCCTTGGCTGGTGCCTTCTTGGCGGCCTTGGCTGGTGCCTTCTTGGCGGCCTTGGCTGGTGCCTTCTTGGCGGCCTTGGCTGGTGCCTTCTTGGCGGCCTTGGCTGGTGCCTTCTTGGC